>CANHOE010000001.1 GCA_947462175.1 Burkholderiales bacterium
ACGACGGGTGGGCTCACCTCGGCTCTGGCCGAAGGGGGCTACGACGACCAGGGCAATACATTGGCGATGCGGCCTGATGGCACGCTTCCCGCGGGCATCGGCATCGGCATCGGCACTTCCGGTCCGGCCGATGCGGCGCCGCCGACGATCACGGCCAAGGCCGGCGGCTCGATCATCATCTTTGCGCCGCGGGTCGACAACCGTGCGGGTCTCATTTCGTCGCCCGATGGCCAGGTGATCCTCGCGGCTGGCGGCAAGGCGTACCTGGCGCTGGCCGAGGCGGCTGATCCGACGCTGCGCGGCTTCCGGGTCGAGGTCGAGGCGAGCCACGGCGTCGATGTCAATTTGAGCGACCTGGTGCGCAATTCCGGCATCGTCACCGCCGACCGCGGCAATGTGACGCTGGCGGCACTGGCGATCAATCAGAACGGACGGGTGTCGGCCAACACCGCGATTCAGGCCAATGGCTCGGTGTACCTGAAGGCACGTACTCTGGGCGGCGCGCAGGCCGGTACGGCCAGCTTTGGCACTGGCAGCGTGACACAGGTGCGGCCCGACACGAAAGACAAGTCGACGCTACCTGAAAGTCAGAACTACGCCTCCGTGCTGGACGACCGCCGCGGCGAGATCCGCGTTGATGCGAAGACGATCGCCAGCAACGGCACCTTGCAGGCCCCTGGTGGCCGTATCACCTTGACGGCGCGTGAGGCGGTTGATGCGGCTGACCCTACCGCTGCTCGCGTTTACCTCGACGGAGACAGCGTCACCAGCGTGGCTGGCAACTGGGTCGACGTGCCTTTCGCCGACAACCTGCTCACCTTCAAGGTCACCTCCAACGAACTGCGAGACGCGCCCAACCAGAAGCGTGGCTTTCTCCAGGGCCAGACCGTCACCGTCGATCTGCGCAAGGGGAGCCCGCTGCTGAACCTCGAAGGCTACCGCGCTGCACAGGCGCGCACGGTTGCGCAGAAGACTGCGGTCGGCGGTGAGCTTGATGTCAGCTCGGCCGGTTCGCTGATCCAGCGCAGTGGTGCGGTGATCGATGCCTCGGGTGGCGGTTACCGTTACGGCGCTGGCACCGCGTCCACCAGCGTGCTGCTGGGTGCCGATGGTCGCACCTACAGCATCACCACTGCATCCGAGCCGCGCAGCTACACCGGCTTGCTGGACAGCTACACCAAGACCTATTCGCGTTGGGGCCAGACACAGGTGTTCAGCGGCCTCGCCTTCGGGATCGGGCAGGCTGAAGCGGGGTATGTCGAAGGCAAGGCTGGCGGAACGATTCGTCTGCAGTCGGCCGCCGGGTTGGTGCTCGACGGCCAACTCGCCGGTGGGGCGACCGTTGGACCGAACCAGCTGGCGCGCGCGCCCCGGGCAGCCAGCCTGAGTATCGGCGCCTTCGACAGCACCGACAACGACTTCGATCCGGCGCAGCGCATTGGCAACGTCACTTTCACGCAGACCGTGACGCCAGTATTGGCCTCGGGCTTCGACGTGGCCTCGGCCTTGACGACCACTCAGATCAACAACATCTCTCTGGCGGCCGGGCAACTGTTCGGCAGGTCTTCCGCAGGGGCTCGAAACGTCTACGCGCAGACCGCTTTCGACTCGGTAGAGATCAATGCCAACGGCCGGATCAGCGTGCCCGAGGGCGTGCACATCGATGGTGCGCCGGGCTCGTCGCTGCTGCTGCGTTCCCCTCAGATCGACGTGGCAGGCGCCATCAGCATGCCTGCGGGCAACATCACTTTGCAGCCGATCGCCACCCTCGAACCTCTGGCCCCCGCACTGGGCATCGGCAACAACAGCGTCACCGTGCGCAGCACCGCCTTGTTGTCGACCACTGGCGTGTGGATCAATAACGCCAGCGTTGACGGCTCGTTCGTTGGCGAGCCATTGCCCACCGCGAGCCTTAACGTTGCCGCTGACGGAACCACCAGCACCACCTCCACCTTGAATGGTGGCAGGCTGACGATCGCGAATAACGCCGACCGGACCTCGGCCACCGTGCTCGAACGCGGCGCGGTGCTGGATGTCGGTGGGGGTGCGGCGCTGGGCCGTGCAGGGCGATTGATCGCCGGCGATGGCGGCACCTTGACCATTGCCAACGCCTATCTCGGTGCCCTGAGCTCCGACTGGTTGCAGGCCGATCTGTGGGGTCTGTCGCCAGGCAATGGCGGCAGGCTGGTGCTGAGCACAGCCCGCGCGGTGCTCGACCCTGCCGATGCCAACGGCACACTTCCGTCGAACACCACCCGTCTCCTGCCGTCGCTGTTCGCCGATCGCGGCTTTGCCAGCATCACCGTGAACACGGTGCAGGGCATCGCCATCGACACCGGCGCCAACATCACGCTGCAGCAGAAGAACCGGGTCGTCGACCCGTTCGCCGCCGCTGCCTTGGCGACAGGCGGCGATCTGCGTGAGGTCTCCAGCGTGCAAGTGCTGCCGGACGCTGTACGCAAGCCGGTCAACCTGACGCTGGCCGCCAGTGGGTTCCGTGACATTCAGACCCAGGCCACGCTGACGATGGCGGCGGGATCTACGTTGAGCGCCGATCCGAAGGCGACCGTGTCGCTGTCAGCGGTCGATGGCTTGAGCGTGAACGGACGCATCAGCGCCCCCGGTGGCAATGTGAACCTGACCTTGAACGCGCCCGACATCGGAGCCTCCGGCAACCTGTCACTGGGCGCCGACGCGGTGATCTCAGTGGCTGGCACCTTCGTCCGCAGCCCGACCGACAACGGTCTGGTGCAGGGCAGCGTGATTGGCGGTGGCACGGTCACGATCGCTGCCGCCCAAACCGGTGTGGCGCTGGCCACCGGTTCGCAGATCGATGTCAGTGGCATCACGCAGACGGTGCAGTCGCTCGCAACCAGTGGCGATGGCGTACTGGCGAAAGCGGTCGACGGCAACGCCGGCACGCTGATCGTGCGCAGCCAGGGTGAGATGAAACTTGATGCGACGCTTCGCGCCTCACGTGGCTCAGAGCGTGGTGCTGGCGGCTCTTTTGCGCTGGAGCAGAAGGCACGTGACAGCGAGCTGACGCCGCCCACTGAACGACGCATCGTCGTCTCACAGCAGGCGACAGCCATGCCCGCTCCGGTCGACCCGTCGTTCGTCGATGCGCGGGTTTCGGTCGACGCGCTGCAACAGGCCGGCTTCGACAAGCTGCGCCTGCAGTCCGAGGACCGCATCGAGTTGATTGGCAACGTCGACCTGAATTTCGCGCGAGGGGTGCGTCTTGATGCACCCCTGATCAATGTGACAGGTGATGGCCAGATCAGCGTGCGAGGCGCGTCGGTGGCAATCGGCCAGTCGCTCGATCCACGCAGCCTTGCCGGAAGCGGGCCCTACACCCGCATTTCCCAGGGGTTGTCGCCGGTGCTGGCGACACGTGCGGGTGCGGGGCAGCTTTCGGTGCGGGCCGGCACGATCGATTTGTTCGGCTCTTTCGCCATCAACGGCGTGTCGCAGTCGCGCTTCTTCAGCGATGGCGACATCCGGTTCACGGGCCGCAATGTCAGGCCGAACACAGCTTCGGGCGATCGCTCCATTGGCGCGCAGATCGGCTCGCTGACCACCCGTGGCAACCTGTTTTTGAGTGCCACGCAGATCTACCCCAGCACCCGCAACGACTACACCTTGTCGGTGGTGGATCAGCCCGGGGCCACCCCGGTGGCTGCCGGCAGCATCACCATCGCCAGCAATGGAAAGCCGGCTGGCGATGTCTACTCTGCGGGAGGCCGGCTCGCGCTGGTGGCAGACACCATCGTGCAGGGCGGCACAGTCAAGGCGCCGCTCGGCGAGATCGACCTGCGGGCTGGTTCCCGTCTGGAGCTGAGCCCGGGCAGCGTGACCTCGGTCTCGGCAAAGGGCTTGACGCTGCCTTTCGGCACCACCTTGGCCGGCATCTCGTGGCGCTACCTGGACAGCACCGCTGGCGGCACGCCAAACCCTCTGACGACGGCCAGTGCCGACGCCAAGCGCGTCGAGTTGGCTGGCGCATCGATCGACGTGCGCAGTGGTGCCACGGTCGATGTCTCTGGCGGCGGCGAGGTGCAGGCCAGCGAGTTCGTGCCGGGCATCGGCGGCACCAACGACACGCTGATCCAGCCCAATACCTACGCGATCATTCCAAAATCGATGCTGAGCAGTCTGCCGGTCGACACCGACATCGCAGCGCGGCAAGATATCGGCTTCGGTTTCCAGAGTGCGGCTCGTGACACCAGCGTCTACGACCGGCTCTACATCGGCCGCGGCGCGGCGGTGCCTGAAGGCGAGTATGTGCTGCTGCCTGGGCGCTATGCCTTGCTGCCCGACGCCTACCTGGTGCAACTGCAGACCGGCAGCGCCTATGCGAATCTGCAGCCAGGCCAGACCACGCAACTGGCCAACGGACAGACGGTAGTGGCCGGCTATCGCACCGTTGGCGGCACCTCGATCCGTGAATCGGCGACGGTCGGCGTCCTGGTGCGCCCGGGAAGTGCGGCCACACGCGAGTCCGACTACCGGCTGACCACGTCGAGTTACTTCACCGATCTGGCGGCCAGTAGCCGCGCCGCGGCGCCGCGCATCCCGATTGACGCGGGCCGCTTGGTTTTCCGGAACGCTCAGTCGCTCGACCTCTCCGGCAGCTTCCTCACCGCGCCGGGCAGCAGAACGTCGTCTACCGGCGTTGCGGGCCGTGTGGCCGAGGTCGACATCAGCGCCGACCGCATTGCGGTAGTCGACCATATCGGCGACATCCCAGGCATCGACGCCAGCTTCCTGCAGCTCGAAGGCCATGCACTGTCGGCGCTGGGCGGCAGCCTGCTGCTGGGCGGCCAGCGCAGTCTGGTCGGTGATGCGCTGCAGATCAGCACCGGCGCGAGCCAGATCGTCGTCGCCAACAGCGCCGCCGGCGAGGTGAAGGTGCCCGAGCTGTTGCTGGCCGCTTCCGACAGCGTCGAGGTGCGCAGCGGCGGCGTGCTCACGGCCAGCAGCAATGTGCCCGCCAGCGGAGCGACGACGCTTACCACAGAGGCTGGCGGCGCATTGTTGCGCTTGTCCAGTGGGGCCCAGGCCACGGTCGACCGCGGCGCGTTGGTCGACAACACGCGTGGCGAGATCCGCATCGCGGATGGCGCTACCCTGACCGCAGGCCGTTCGCTGCTGCTCGACGCCACGCTGACCACCCGCTCGCAGGGCCGTTTCGCGGTGGGGCAGGGCGGTGATGTCTCGCTGGCCTCATCGCAGGTCAGCCTGGGAGAGACGGCAGGGGTCAGCAGCATCGACACCGGCCTGGTGCTGTCGAATGCGGATCTGGCCGGGTTCGCTGGCCTGGATGCGCTGCGCATCAAGGGCTATCTTGGCATCGACCTCATCGGCAACGCGATGGTCGGTGCGGCGTCGCTGGGCAAGCTGACGCTGGATGCCGGCGCGCTGCGAGGCCAGGCGGTCAGCCCATCCGCACAGAGCACTGTGGCGGCCCGCGAAGTGCGCCTGCTTAACAGCGGCACACAGGCTGTGGCCTACGCAGGCGCGTCGGCGGGTGCGCTGTCCATCGATGCTGAACGCATCGTCATTGGTGCGGGGAACCAGAAGATCGGGGGCTTCGATGCCGTGGCGATGAACGCCAGCCGCGAAATCGTCGCCCAGGGCCGGGGTGCACTGGACGTGGCCGCTGATTGGACCGTGCGCACGCCAAAGGTCGGTGTCTCCGCCGGAGCGTTGCAGCGATGGGCGGCTGTCGATCGCCGTGACCCGGCAAACCCCGTGTACTCGTCGCTGGCGTTGAACAGCTCAGCCGGTCCGGCGGGCACATCGACCGACACCGCCGCGGGCGGGCGGCTTTCGATCGATGCGGCCCGGGTCTCGGTGGCCACCAAGCTGCAGGCGCGCGCGGGGTCCATCACTGTCGTGGCGCATGGCGCAGGACCCGACGACGGTGTCACGCTGTCGAATGGCGCCAAACTGGATGCCTCGGGTGTCGCGAAGGGCTTCCGCGGCCGCGCGGTGACGGCCGATGCTGGCAGCGTCAGCCTCTCAACGGTGGCGGGCGCGGTGACGGGCGCTACTGGCTCGACCGTCGATGTGTCGGCCAGCGCGCAGGGCGGCAACGCGGGCGCCTTCCAGGTGTCCGCTGCGCGACTGAATCTGGGTGGCCAGTTGCTCGCCAGCGCCGCTACCGGTGCCGATGGCGGCCGCGCGACGTTCGACCTGGGCTCCCTGAGCAACTTCTCGGCGCTGAACAGCGCGCTCGGCGCGGGCGGCTTCACTGAATCGATCGACCTGCGCTTGCTCAGCGGCGACCTGCAGGTCGCGAGCACCGATGTCGTGAAGGCGCGGGTGCTGCAGCTGGCGGCTGACAGCGGCCGCATCGACGTGGCCGGCACACTGGACGCCAGCAGTCTGCGCGGATCGGGCAACGTGTCGGTGTGGGCCGCCAACGGCCTGGCACTGGCGGCGGGCAGCCGCGTGATCGCGACGGGCAAATCGACCGATGCCCGCAGCACTGCTGCGGCGTCCAATGGTGGGCACGTTCGGATGAGCACTGCCGCGGGCAGTCTCGACTTCGATGCGGCCTCCGTCATCGATGTGAGTCCGGGCGCGAAGGGCCGGACCGGCGGCGTGACTTTTGGCGTCACGCGTGACGCGACCGGTCGCATCGGGGCGACGCAGCTTGCAGGGACGGTGCTGGGTCGCAGTGGTGGTCGTGGGGAGTCTGCCGCGGTCGTGCTCGAAGCGCAGCGCAGCTACAGCTCAGACGGCAATGTCGGCGCAGGCGACATCGCTGGATATGCGGCCGATCACTCCGCCTTCATCACAGCAGTCATTGCCAACGGCGACGCGGTCAACCGCTTCGCGGGCTTGAAAGCGGATGGCGGCGCACCCGCCCGAGCGAGTCTGCATGGCGCGACTGAGGTGCGCACCACCGGTGACATGAACCTGGCTGCAGGCTGGGACCTGACCAGCGGCGCGTGGCTGACAGATGGCCGTGTCGGCACGCTGACCCTGCGAGCCGGAGGCAACCTGACGTTGAAAAATTACATCGGTTCGCCCAACGACAACCTGATCGACGGCGACACGTGGAATCTGCGGCTCGCCGGAGGAGCCGACCTCGTGGCCGCGAACCCGCTGGCGACATTGGCGTCAGATGTCGGCGGCCTGGGCAGCGTGCTGCTGGCCGGCGATAACGCCAAACTGCGTACTGGAACCGGATCCATCGAGGTCGCAGCGGCGACCGACTTCGTGATGGACTCCCCCGGCAGCGTGGTCTACACCGCTGGGCGCATCGGCGCCGCAGACACGGCCGTCAACGGCAACAACCGCTGGAGCCGGGACGGTGGCAGCATCTCGATCCGTGCCGGGCGCGATGCCACCGGGGCATCGAACGAATGGATCACCGAGTGGCTGCGCCGACCACGCAGCTTCACCAGTGTGCCCGCCGAGTGGTGGGCTTATCGGCCGAATTTTCAGCAAGGTATCGGCACGCTGGGCGGTGGTGACATCCGCATTGAGGCTGGCCATGACGTGAACACGCTGTCGGCCATGCTGCCAACGACCGGCCGCAACAATGTCGATGGCAACGGCTTGCGCTCACTCGATGTGCAGGGCGGCGGCGATCTGAGCGTTCGCGCTGGTAACGATGTGATCGGTGGCAGCTACCTGATCGGTCGCGGCGATGGTCGCATCACTGCGGGCGGCAACGTCGGCGCCGCGGCACCCACGCAGTTGTTTCTCATGGGCGCCAGCAGTGGCGATGTGGCGACGCGTGCCGAAGTTTCGGTCGCCGCGGGCGGCTCGGTCGCACTGCAGAGCGTCAACAACCCGACGGCGCTGGTTCAACTGGCAGCGACGCCCGGACGCGGACCCAGCTTCGGTTCGGGAGCGAGCCGTGCGGTGACCTTCTTCACTTACTCGCCCGACAGCGCGGTCAACCTGTCAGCGCAGTCTGGTGATGTGTCAATCGGCAGTCAGATGGCCAATGGGCGGCGCATGGGCAGCAACGCGACGTTGACCGACGGCACCACTGCCGGCGCGTTCCCGGCAACGATCAATGCTGCGGCACTCGAAGGCGATGTGTCGCTGGGGAGTCGCAGGATCGTGACCTTCCCCTCGCTGTCGGCCCAGGTGGCATTGCTGGCAGGCAGGTCGGTGCTGGACCCAAACCTGACGGTGTCGGACGTGTCGGCGGTGGACGTGATCGATGCCTCACGTGGGGTGCTGGCGGCGCAGTCCTTTTCGGGTGACGACCTGCTGATTGGCACATCGCCACGCATCGTCGCCCGCGCGCCGACAACCGGCTTCCGGTTCGATCTGCAAGGCCTGACCGGCGACGTGGCCGGTGTGGGCAATGGCAGCATTCTTTCGCTGCCCGCGGCGAGTCGCGTGCGCGCCGGTCGCGATATCAAGAATCTGGCGCTGACCTTGCAAAATCTGGGTGCGGCCGACGTGTCGGAGGTGCGCGCTGAAACGGGTGATGTCTTGCCTCTCGGTCTGGAGATTCGCGGGCCGGGAAGTCTCCTCATTCAGGCCGGTCGAAACATTGACGTTGGCACGGCCGCGATCACCGCCGGTTCGTCAAACCTGGGCGGCATCATCGCCACGGGCAATAACGCCAACCCCAGTCTGCCCGACAGCGATGCCGCGAGGTTGACGCTGATCGCAGGGGTGAAGGGTGATGTCGACCTGACGAAGTTCAAGGCCGCCTACGACGATCTGATCGCCATCAACGGCAGTTCGGATGCGATCTTGGCGTTCTACCGGACGCTCAATGGCGACACCAACCGCGAAGCGGTCGGCACCGCGGCCAGCGTGCAGGAATTGATTGCGCGTGACCCGCTGTATGCGCCTTATGCCGACCTGTTGACGCGCTACCCTGGGCTGCTGAAGGTGTATCAGGCGGCGGACCTCGCCCGTTCGCTGCCTCTGGGGGTTTCTGCGCAGGCCAGCCAGGCTGCCGCGCTGTACGCCTTGCTGAACCGCGAAACCGACACCGCAAAAATCGTTGGTGCCAATGGCGTGGCCGATCTGCTGCAGGGCACGCTCGGCGGCAGCGCCTATGCCGGTTTCGCAGCACTCGACCAGGAGTACCCACGGGTCTTTGCCGACTACCGCGCGCGACGCAGCCGTGGCGCGCGGCCCGAGGGCCTGACGCCGATCGTTTTGTCGGACGCCCTGGGCGAGATCACCGCCAAGGCGGTCGCTACAGATGCGGTGGGCGCCGGCAACATCTACAGCTTCAGCAGTTCGATCCAGACCTATGGCAACGGCCGGTTGCCTGACAGCAGCTGCAAAGGACAATGTGAAGGGCAAGGGGACATCAATCTGTGGGTGCCGGGTGGCAACATCATCGCCGGCCTGACAACGCCGACGGCTGGCACCACGATCGGCATCGTGACCAATGGCGGGGGCGCGATCCGCAGCGTGGTTGGCGGTGACTTCACGATCAATCAAGGCAAGGTGCTGACGACACAGGGCGGTGACATCTTGCTTTACAGCAGCGGTGGCAGCATCGACGCCGGTCGTGGCGCGCGCACCTCGATCAGCACGCCCCCGCCAACCCGCACACCGATCACCGTTGATGGTGTGATCGTCGGCTACGTCTACACCGTGCCGGCCAGTTCATCGGGAAGTGGCATCCAGACGCTAACCTCCGATCCGGATGGCATTGGTCCGCGCACCGCGGTGCCGGCAGGCGGCATCTACCTGTTCGCGCCGGCCGGTGCCATTGACGCTGGCGAAGCAGGTATTCGCTCCGGTGGCAGCCTGTTCATCAATGCGCAGACGGTGCTCAATGCCAGCAACTTCTCAGCTGCAGGCCCGTCAACGGGCGTGCCGGTAGCCACAGCCGGCAGTCTGGCCACTTCGCTCGCCGGTAGTGGCACAGCCAATAACTCGAAAGCAGCCGAGGATGCTGCGGCCAGCGCGACCAGTGCGGCCCGTGCCGCGGCAGCCGCTGAAGGACTGCAGAAGCCGACCATCCTGACCGTCGAGGTGCTGGGCTTTGGCGACAAGAATTGCAAGGAACAGGACAAGGGCTGCCTCGCCAAATGAGCTCGCGAATTTGCCGATGCGTCTGTTGAACGTCATCCGTTCCGTCGATCCTGTGCATGGCGGCCCGGCGGAAGGGCTGCGGCAGTCGATCACCGCGACCCGCGCCATGGGCCACATCGAATCTGTGCTGACGTTGGATGCACCTGGCGATGCCTGTGTGACCGCCTTTCCAGCAACGGTGCACGCACTCGGGCCGGCGGGCTCGAACTATGGGCGCGGAGATCGGCTGCTGCCCTGGTTGCGCGACCATGCTGGCGATTACGACGCGGTGGTGGTGCATGGCCTTTGGCAGCACCATGGTCTGACGGTCTGGCGTGCGCTGCGCAACGGGCCGGTGCCGTATTTCGTCTATCCGCACGGCATGCTCGACCCGTGGTTCAAGCAGCGCTATCCGTTGAAGCACTGGAAGAAGTCGCTCTACTGGTGGGCGGCCGAGTACAGAGTTCTGCGCGATGCTTCGGCTGTGCTTTTCACTGCAGACGAGGAGAGGCGACAGGCGGCACACACGTTCCGGCCGTATCGGGTGAGGCCCGCGGTTGTCGGGTACGGGGTGGCCGCCATCGGTGCCGATGCATCGGTCGATGCCCAGCTGTTCTTCGATCACTGGCCTGCGACCCGCGGCAAGCGCCTTGTGCTCTTCCTGGGCCGCCTTCACCCGAAGAAAGGTGGCGATCTGCTGATCGAGGCGTTCGCTCAGGTGGCTGCCCGCGATCCTTCGCTGCATCTGGTGATGGCAGGGCCCGACGACCGCTCGGGCGTGCGCTGCGAATGGGAGGCGCTGGCTTCGCGCTGCGGTATGTCAGATCGGGTCACGTTCACCGGCATGCTGACCGGCGACATCAAATGGGCTGCTCTGCGCGCTGCCAATGTGTTTGCGCTCCCATCGCATCAAGAGAATTTCGGCATTGCGGTGGTCGAGGCGCTCGCCTCAGGCTTGCCAGTGCTGATTTCCGACAAAGTCAACATCTGGCGCGAGATCGTTGCCGATGATGCAGGGTTCGCAGGGAGCGACACAGTGGCTGGTACAGCGGAGACGCTTGACCGCTGGTTGAACCTCGAACCCTTGAGACTCACCGCCATGCGGCAGCACGCCCGCGATTGCTACCAGCGGCACTTCCACATGACGGCTACAGCGCAGCGATTGATCGACACGATCACGCCACACCTGCGTCAGACCGCTGTCACACAGCACGCACCGGACACAAGACTCGATTCACAGCGCTGAAACAAACGCCGACTACGGTCGGAGTTTGTTTAGCAAACACACACGCTCGCACCAGCCATGAAAAAAATCGCAATGCTGGTCGTCATGCTGACGGGCCTGTTGATGGTGGGGCTGTCCCATGCCGCCTGGAACGCCGAATGGAAGCAGCGCGTCAAGATTGGGCTGAACACGGCTGCTGACGGCCTGGCCATCACCTCAGCGGTCGATTCGCCTGCAGTGCTGATCCGGCTCCACACGGGCAATTTTCAATTCGTCGAAGCCAAGCCCGATGGCACCGACCTGCGTTTAATCGCCAGCGACGACAAGACGCCGCTGAAATACCACATCGAGAAGTTCGATGGTCTGAATGAACTCGCGTTCATCTGGGTGCAGGTACCTAAGCTTGAGCCGGGTTCCAAGGACGCCTTCATCTGGCTCTATTACGGCAACCCCGTTGCGGCCGCAGGTGACGATGTCAATGGCAGTTATGACGCCGCGCAAGGGCTGATCTATCACTTCAACGAGCGCGAGGCGCTGCCACAGGATTCCACTGCGAACGCGAACCACGCTCTGAGCTCGACTGCCAAGGCCATTGGCGCCGGTCTGATTGGCGGCGCGCTCTCGTTCGATGGCACTGCCGAATTGGCGCTGCCGTCGACGCCTTCGCTGAAGGCCGGGGCCAACGGGCTGACGCTGTCGTTCTGGATCAAGCCGGTCGACACGGCCGACGTACCGGTCTACACGCAGACTGATGGCGCCGCACCGCTGTCGATCACGATGCGTGGCGGAAAGCTGGAGGCGCAATCAGGCACGCTGACCACCACCGCATCGGCACCGCTCGTTGCCGGCGCCTGGCAGCACGTCGCCATCGTCGTGAAAGACGGGCTGACGATTTATCTGAATGGGCAGGAGGTCGCCAAAGCTGCTGGCGCTGTGTCTGACATGAGCGGTGGCGCTGTCGTTGGCAAGGGCTTCAAGGGCGAGATTGACGAACTGCAGGTGTCGACCACGGCGCGCTCCGCCGATTGGATCAAGACCGCTGCGCAATCACAGGGTCAGGATCAGAAGCTGGTGGTCTATGGCCCGGCCGAAGGCGATGGTGAGGGTGACAGTGGCCCCTCTTACCTGAAGATCCTGCTCGGCGCGGTGACGATCGATGGATGGGTGGTCATCGCCATCCTGGGCGTGATGTTCGTCGTGAGCTTCTGGGTGATGATCACCAAGTCCATGTTCGTGAACAGGGCGGCCAAGGACAACGAACGTTTCAAGGCGCAGTTCGAGAAGCTCGTGAATTCCATCCACCCCGGCACGCAGGACCCCGCCGTGGAGAAGGCCGAGAAGGAAACGGCCAGAGCCTACCGGTATTCCTCGCTTTACCGCCTGTATGCCGCCGGCGCCCACGAGTTGCAGAAACGCTTTTCTGTCTACGCGGAGGAGGGTCGCACTCCGACGCTCACCGATCCCTCGCTCAATGCGATCCGCGCGACCATTGATGCACGGCTCGTGCGCGAACTGCAGCGCCTCAACGCCCAGATGGTGGTGCTCACCATCTCGATCGCCGGCGGCCCCTTTCTGGGCCTGCTTGGCACGGTGGTGGGCGTGATGATCACTTTTGCGGCCATTGCCGCGGCCGGTGACGTGAATGTGAATGCCATCGCACCGGGCATCGCCGCAGCGCTGGTGGCCACCGTGGCTGGCCTGGCTGTCGCCATCCCCTGTCTCTTTGGCTACAACTACCTGCAGAGCAAGATCTCCGAGCTGACCTCGGACATGCAGGTGTTCGTCGACGAGTTCATCACTCGCATCGCCGAGAACCACTCGGTCTGAGGTCCACGCCATGAAGATGCAGGCCGCTGGCAAACCCTACGACGAGATCAATGTCGTGCCGATGCTCGACCTCAGCTACGTGCTGCTGGTGATCTTCATCATCATGACGACTGCTTCGGTTCAGGGCATCAAGGTCAATCTGCCGAAGGCCAGTGCCGCGCCGAGCCTGGCCAAGCCGCAGACCAAGGCCATCACCATTCGCGACGACGGTCAGATCTTCCTCGACACCTACCCGGTGAGCATGCAGGAGCTGGAGGACCGCCTTCGTCAGCTGAAGGCGGTGAATCCCAGCTTTCCGGTGGTCATCAAGGGAGACGCAAAAGTTCACTACGAAAAGGTCGTCGATGTACTCGACCTCATGGGGCGGCTCGACATTACCCAACTCGGCCTGGTCACCCAGCGCCTGGTGAAGTAGCGGGCCGCGGCGCTCGGGCGACCGGCAATGGACGTATACAACGACGATGCCGAGCCCCGCCGCTCCTGGCTCAAGACGGCCGCGCTCGTTTTGGTGGCGCTGGCCCTGCTGGCCGGCGCGACTCTGGTGTTGATGAAGTTCCTGTCGGGGCCATCAGCGAAGCCGTCCGGCATACGCCAGATCGCTTTGATCAAGCAGCCGCCGCCACCGCCGCCGCCCAAGCCCCCAGAGAAGCCGCCTGAGCCGCCCAAGGTGAAGGAGGAAGTCAAGATCGATCAGCCCAAGGACGAGCCCAAGCCCGACGAGCCGAAGGCGGCGGACGAGAAACCTGCATCGGACAAGCCGCTCGGTGTTGATGCAGAAGGCGGCGCCGGCTCCGACGGTTTCGGGCTGGCTGGCAACAAGGGTGGTCGGGATTTCCTTACCTCCGGCGGTGGAGGTGGCGCGTACTACTCGGGCTTGCTGCAGCGGCAGTTCTTCGAAGCCTTGTCGCGCAACCGCAAGGTGCTGAAGGAAGAGTTCAAGGTGGTCGTCAAGATCTGGCTCGGCGATGACGGGCGAGTGCAGAAGGCCGACATCGTCAGTGGCTCCGGCAACCCCAAGGTCGATGACCTGATCCAGTTGACTCTGCTCGACATGACCCCGCTCAAGGACATCCCGCCCAGCTCAATGCGCCCGATGCAACTCCGCCTGAGCAACCGCTCGTGACCGTCTACCGCTGTTTCCGACTTCGCATGAACTTCACCATATCTCGCTGGTCTGTCTCGCTCGCATCGCTGATATGGGCCACTGCGCCTGTGTGCGCCCAGGAAGTCGACATCGACCAGGTGCGTGCCGCCACCGCCAAATTGATCGCTCAACTGGTCGACCAGGGTGTGCTGGCGCGCGACAAGGGTGAAGCGCTGATGAGCGATTTCGCCAAGCCAGCAGCAGCACCATCAGCTTCCGGCAATGCCGGCTCGGCTGTGGGCGGCGCCGCGACGGAAGCAGGTGCCAAGGGTGCGGCCGGCACGGTGCGCGTGCCGTATATCCCGGAGTTCGTGCGCAAGGAATTGAAAGACGAGATTCGCCTCGAACTGGCCGCACAGGCGTTCCGCGAAGGCTGGACCGGACCGGGCTCGGTGCCGGCCTGGGTGCGTGGCCTGGCCTGGGACGGCGACCTGCGTTTTCGCGTGCAACTCGACCGCTTTGGCAGTGCCAATGCGCCACAGATCAGCATCACCGACACCAACCGCACCCGCGCGCTCTCGCTGGCGAACACGGCTGAAGACCGCGAACGGTTTCGATTTCGTGCCCGCATCGGCCTGACTGCGAAGATCGACGAGAACTGGTCGGGCGGTGTGCGGCTGACCACCGGCAGCGCGACCGATCCGCTGTCGTCGAACCAGACGCTGGGCACCTACAACAACCGGTACACCGTGCTGATCGACCGGGCGTACATCCGCTACCGCCTGGGTGACTACAGCGCCGTGGCCGGGCGCATGGCCAACCCCTGGTTTGGCACCGACCTGATGTGGGCCAACGACCTGAGCTTCGACGGCGTGGCCCTGCAATGGACGCCGACGATCACTTCCGACATTCGAGGTTTCGCCACGCTGGCGGCCCTGCCGATCCAGGAAGTGGAGCTGGCCTCGGCCGACAAGTGGTTGTTCGGAGGCCAGATCGGCGCCACGCTCCTGCCATCGCCGCGGACCGTGGGTGCCAAGCTGGGCCTGGCCTATTTCCACTACGCCAGCCTGCGGGGCAAGATAAGCCCGGCTGGCTCGACGGTGAACGAGTTCACAGCGCCGGCGTTTGCCCAGAAGGGCAACACGTACTACAACATCTCGTCCGATCCGACCCGGCCATTGCTCGGCCTGGCCGCGGACTACCAGCTGCTGAACCTGACCGGGCAGGCCGACCTTCCGTCGATCGCCGGCAAGCGGATCATCGTGACCGGCGACTACGTCCGTAACTTCGGCTTCGATCGGGCAGCAGTGAGCCAGCGCGTCGGTACCAACGTCGACCCGCAGGTCAGTGCCTACCACCTGCGGGTGGCATTTGGCGACGCAGAGATCAAGGCACTGCATGACTGGCAGGTGTTCGCGGCCTACAAGCGTGTCGAGCGCGATGCCCTGCTCGACGCGTTCACCGACAGCGATTTCCGCCTCGGCGGCACGGATGCGCGTGGCTACATCCTCAGCGGCAGCTACGGCCTGGGCAAGAACACCTCGGCGGCATTTCGCTACTTCAGCGGCGATTCGATTTCGGGCGCACCGTTGTCGATCGACGTGTTCCAGTTCGACCTGAACGTGAAGTTCTGAGCGTGTACGGACCATGAACGTGACGCGCCCGATCCTGCTTGGCCTGCTGGCCTTGGTCCTGTCTGTCAGCGCGTCGGCGCAGACCGCCGACAAGGCGACCCGCCGCCTTCAACTTCAGCTTCAGAACTTGCAGCAACAGCTGCAGGAGGCGCAGTCTGCCAAGGCCAAGGTCGAGGCCGACAAGGCCGAAGTCGACAAGAAGTTGCTCGAGCAGACCGAGCAGGTCACGAAGCTGACCGCTGATCTGCGCAAGGCAGGCGGCAACTTCAAGTCTTCGGAGGCCACGCGCGCGCAACTGGCAGCCAATGTCTCGGCGCTCGATAAACAGCTGGCCGATGAGAAGCGCAGCAGCGAGGAAGCGGCCGCCCTGAAGGCACGTGAACTGGTGGCCTACACCCGGCTGCGCGACGAGCAGCAGGCGACGCTCCAGCGCAAGCATGACGACCAGGTCACGCAGGTCACCGAGTGCACGTCGAAGAACACGAAGCTGATCCGCCTCAGCGGTGAGCTGCTCGATCGTTACCGCGGCAAAACGGTCAAGGACGTGCTGACGCAGCGTGAGCCGATGCTGGGGCTCGGCGACGTGCAGATGTTCAACCTCGTCCAGGAATACCGCGACCGCGGCGATGCCGAGCGCTTCACCCCATCCACCCCGCCGGCGCCCGCCGCCCCTTCCGTCAACAGGTGAAACCAAACGAAATGACTCCCTCGTGCGCACTGAAGTTCGTCCCGCGTTCGATCCCTCTCGGCGTGATCTCCGCGACGCTCAGCCTCAGCCTGCTCGCCTCCTGCTCCAGCCTGCCGTCGCTGCCGATTCCGTTTGTCGATAACGCGCCAGCGGCGCCGATCGTCTCCGGTAGCGCCTCTGCGAAATGGGGTCAACAGGTGGACCTGTCCGGCGGTGTCGTTATCACTGACCCGGCCTATGTGATCGGGCCTGAAGACGCGCTGGACATTTCGGTATGGAAAGACGAGACGTTGAAATCCGCGGCGCTGGTGCGCCCCGATGGGGGCATCTCGTTTCCGCTGGCGGGCGACTTCATCGTCGCCGGCAAGACCGCCTCGCAGGTGCGCGACGAGCTGGTCAAGCGCCTTGAGAAATTCATTCCCGAGCCTGTGGTCACGGTGTCGGTGGTGCGCGTGGCCAGTTACCGCATCTATGTGATCGGCCGTGTCAACAAGCCCGGCGATATCCAGACCGGCCGCAACATCGATGTGTTGCAGGCACTCAGCATCGCCGGCGGCATGACACCGTTCGCGTCGGAAGATGACATCCGGATCATTCGCAAGGTCCAAGGCAAGACCGTATCAATACCGTTCGAGTATTCCCGCATCCGCAAAGGCGGGGACCTGTCGCAGAACATCACGCTGAAAAGCGGAGACGTGCTGCTGGTGCCGTGAACGCTGGTGGCTGTGATCGAGTCCCTGAGGCGTCCCGTTGTGGCGTGCTGCTTTGCAGCGTGGTGCTCGCGTGGCTCGGCTCGCCGCTCCCGGCGCTTGCAGAGAGTTATTCGATCGAGAGCAGCTCCAACGTCAGCGTCGAAGCGAATGACAACCTCAACTTGCAACCCCATTCGGCGGGAACCGTGAAGACACTTGCCTTGTCGACCACCGTCGGCGCATCGCGCCGGGCCGAGAACTCGGCCACGCTGCTGGGCGCGACTGTGACTGCCCTGCAGCAGTGGGGTCGCGGAGGCAACGACCGCCTCGACGGCAGTGTCGGTCTGACTCAGTCGTTCAAAGACGCGTTGAACACCTTGACCGCGTCGGGGCGATACGCCCAGGACTTCAACAACACGGTGCAAAACGCCGACGTGACGGTCAGCCCGGGCCAGCGTCGCACGACCAGCGTGTCGGTGGGCTGGGGCCGTGCCCTGACTGAGCGGCTCAGCGCCAACACCCAGGTGAGCACCTCGCAAACCAGCTACGGCCAGCAGAGCTCAGCCGCTGTTGCCAGCAGCAACAGTTTCCGCAACACGTCGGTGTCTGCCGGACTGTCGTATGCGGTCACCGAGATCGATACCGTGTCGGTGCAGACCAGCCATTCCGACTATCGCAGCGCTGCCGCTGACACCAGCTCGTCGACCAATGAGATCAGTGTCAGCGCATCCCGCGTGCTGGGCGAGCGCAGCAGCGCGTCGCTTCAATTGGGCGTCTATCAGACCGACAGCAACTCGCCGAGGATTCGTTTCGCCTGTCCGACAGCACCCGTGCTGTGCGCGATCGGTCTGGTGCCGCTGATCCAGATTCGCGACCAGGCCAAGACGTCCGGCACCGGCCTGAGCTACGGCGCGAGTTACCGCTATCAGCTCGGACAGACATCGTCGTTTTCGCTCTCCTTGGGCAGCCAACAGTCCCCCAGTGGTGCGGAGGGCGTGGTGCAGAACAAGTCGCTGAGTTTGAGCCTGGGTCACAGCTTTTCCGAAACGCTCAATGGGGCGATGAGCTTTGCCATGTCTCGATCCACGTCTCAGGTCACTGTGTTGAACCAGCGGTCGCAACGCAAGACGGTGGCCCTGTCGCTGTCCAAGCAGCTGTCGCGAGATTTCAGTCTGCAATCGAACTACCAATGGACCGAAGGCAACAGCGGCGGCGGTGGTGATGCAGCACAGTCGAACAGCATCGGCGTGGCGCTGAAGTACGACTGGCCCACCTTCCAGGCCTCGCGTTGAGGAACACCATGTCAGCGATTGCACAAGACATTTATCCAGGCGCCGACGCTGGACTGGACACCGGCAAGACCCTTGGCGACTACCTGGGCATCCTGAGGCGCCGCCGCGCCCTGATCGGCCTGGTGTTTGCTTTGCTGTTCATCGTCGCGGCGGTCGTGGCGGTGTCGCTGCCGCCGGTGTATCGGTCGACCGCCACCATCCTGATCAAGGAGCAGGAGATTCCGCAGGAGTTCGTGCGCTCCACCGTCACCAGCTTCGCCGACGAACGCATCCAGGTCATCAGTCAGCAGGTGATGACGCGGACCACCCTGCTCGACCTGGTCGACAAGTACGGGCTCTACGGCAGCGCGCGGCAGAAGGAGACCAGCGAGGAAATCCTCGACCGCATGCGGCGCGACATCAAGCTCACGCCGATCAGCGCCGAAGTCACCGATCGGCGTAGCGGCTCGCCTGTGAAATCGACAATCGCCTTCAGCCTCTCCTATGACAGCGAGGTGGCCGCCAACGCCCAGAAGATCGCCAACGAACTCACCACCCTGTATCTGAACGAGAACGTCAAGAATCGGCAGCAGAAAGCCGCTGAGACCACGCTTTTCCTCGACGAGGAACTGGCGCGCGTCACCGAACACATCTCAGAGAGCGAACAGAAGCTCGCTGCCTTCAAGGCGCGCAACCAGGGTCGAACGCCCGACCTGAGCCTTTCCAATCAGATGGGCAGTGAGCGTGTCAATGCCGAGGTCCAGCGAATCGAGCGGGAGATCACCTTCCTTGAGGAACGAAAGTTGGCATTGCAGGGGCAACTGGCCGACACCAAGCCCTCCACGCCTGTCCTTGGCAATGGCGGCATCATCCTCGAACCCGAAGACCGACTCAAGGCATTGCAGTTGCAGCTGACCGGCCTGACCGGCATCTACAGCGACGACCACCCTGACGTGAAGCGCCTGCGTCGCGAGATCGCGATCCTGAAGGTCGAGACCGGCCTGCAGGACGACGCCACCGACCGCGAGAACAAGCTGCTGCAGCTGCAGCAGCAGATCTCGCTGCTGCGCCAGAAGTACTCCGATGACCATCCCGACGTCGTGCAGTTGAAGCGCGCGTTCGCCACACTCGACAAGGCGGTGCGCACCGGTGCCGATGCGCCCGAAGGCCGGGCCAGCGAGATCCGGCGAGCGCGCAAACCCGACAACCCGGTGTACCTGAACCTGAAATCGCAGATCGAAACCACCACTGCGCAGATTGAGTCCCTGCGCAGCGAACGCCAGGAAATGCGCGGCAAGCTCGAACTGCTGGATCTGCGGGTCAGTCAATCGCCGGAGGTCGAGCGCGAGTACCTGGAACTGGCGCGCGACCTCGACAGCTCGCGGGGCCGCTTTCGCGAGTTGCGAGACAAGCAGATGCAGGCGCAGGTGGCCGAACAGCTTGAGCGCGGTCGCAAAGCCGAGCGTTTCACCCTGATCGAGCCGCCGATTTTTCCTGAGAAGCCGTTCCGTCCTAACCGCAGCCTGATCCTGATGATGGGCGTGATGCTCGCGCTGGCAGGCGGCATTGGTGCTGCCGCGCTGCGCGAGACGATCGATCAGACGGTGCACAGCGCCCGTGATGTGATTCGGGTGATGCAGGTGCCGATGCTCGCGGTGCTGCCCGCGCTGCCCAGCCCGGTGCTGTTGCGGCGTCGCTCGCGCCTGCGTTGGATCGTCGCCACCTGTGCGCTGGTGCTGATCGGAGTGGGGCTGATGGGGTTCCACAACTTCGTGATGCCGCTCGACGTCGCCTGGTACGGCCTGTTGCGGCGGCTCACCCAATGAAGGTGCCGATGAAATTCCCGAATGAAGTCACCCCCGATGCGAGCGAGTCCGGTGCGGTCTACGGCGCCAAGGTGCAGGTGGTCAAGGCGCTGTCCGCCGCGACCGAGACGGAGCCGCGCAGCGAGTCGCTGCACATTGAGTATTCGACGACACAGGTCATGGCCGATGCGCTGGTGCGGCTCCAACGCACGCATGGCGTCGTCAAACTGGACCGCTCGGTGCTGTCTGAGTCGTTCAAGATGCTGCGCAATCAGGTGCTGCAGCGCCTGCGTGCCGATGGCCACAAGCTGTTGGCAGTCACGAGCCCCAGGCGAATCGAGGGCAAGTCGCTGACCGCCGTCAACCTGGCGCTGACCATCGCTGCCGACTACGACTCGGCGGTGCTGCTGGTCGATGCCGATCTAGGCGGCGGCGGCCTTCAATCGATGTTCGGCCTCGACGGTGCGCGTGGTTTGAGCGACCACCTGATGCATGCGGCACCGATCTCCGAACTGCTGGTCAACCCCGGTCTCGCGCGCTTCGTGTTGTTGCCAGCCGGGCAGCAGGCCGTGCTGAATTCGGCCGAGCTGTTGGCAACCAAGCTGGCGCAGCAGTTGATCTCAGAGATGAAGCACCGCTACGCTGATCGCTACATCATTGTTGACCTGCCACCGCTGCTCGACACCGCCGATGCGCTGGCGTTCCTTCCACAGGTCGACACCACGCTGGTGGTGGTGGAGGAGCACACCACCTCGATTCAGGACATCGAGCGCATGGCCGAGCTGCTGGCGCCGTTCAACCTGATAGGCACCGTCATGAGCCAGGCGCGGCAGACCGAGAAGGGCGTTCGGTCAGGTACCGACAAGGCACGCAAGGCGCCGTGGTACCGGCGAGTGATTTCGGGTGCTCGATCGGGCTACTGAGGCGGCAACCTTTCCGCATCAGACTGGCGGGGTGCAGGGGAGGCCGGCTCGTTCGGATCATCGATCCGCACGAAGCTGAGCGTGAGCTTGTCATGGCATGGGTTCACAGTAAGGGCACCACACCCGTTACCTTGTCCTCACTCTCAGGAGCCGTGCCATGAATGCCTTCTTGCGTCCCTTTAGTTTGGCCGCAGCATTGAGCTGCTCTGGGTTGGCGCATGCCGACTTCGTCGGCTCCTTGGGATTGATCACGCCGCCCGCTACTGTCGCGTTCAGCAATTCGGTGGTGTCAACTGGGTTCACAAGTACCGTGGGCCCGATCACCTACAACTTTCTCGACACCTGGACCTTCACGCTGGCTTCTGATGCCCAGTTGGGAAGCATCACCACGACGTTCGATTTCGGCGCCGGCCCAGGCGGCCCCACCTTCGGTATTTCGAACCTTCAGGTCAGGCTCAGCACGAATCCGATTTCAGGCTCGCCGCTTGTGTCGTGGCTCACCGTGAACCCGGCTGGCCCGGGCTTCACCTCTTCGGTGGCACTGATTCCAGTCTCGCCGTTGCTCGCTGGCAACTACAGGCTGGATATCCGCGGAACGCTTGCTTCACCGGGGTCATACGGCGGCACGGTGATAGCCAACGCTGTCCCATTGCCTGCGGCGTTGCCGCTGTTTCTGGTCGGCCTGGGGGCGCTTGGTATCAAGGGCGCCCGCAAGCGAGCTGCGGTGGCAGCATGAGCAACCGCTCAGCAGTGTTTCTTTCGAGGTTCCCATGACCCACATTGAAGAGTTCTCGTTGATCGCCGAACAACTGACCTGGCTGGAACAGCACGTGCGTGCGCAGTCGGCCGAACCTGCAGAGAGCGATCGCGTGGATGAGGCGCTGAAGGCATTGGTCTGTGCCCGCGCCGTCATCGAACAGCTGGCGAAAATCGGTGCCTTGATCGATTCGCCGACCGCGGTTTCCCCAGCCTGACAGCGAACGCCACAACTCGCTGCGCAGTGGGATCTCCGCGCGGCGAGTCGTTGGTCAAATCACTTCTGCGCGATCAGTAACTTCGCTTCGTCGCGTTCAGGCGCTGCGATCTTGCTGTTCAGCGCCTTCTTCAGCAGCTCCTGCGCGCGAGCAGCGTCACCGTTCTTGTGCAGTGCCATGCCAAGGTGCAGCTGAATCAAGGGGGTGTCTGGCGCCTGCTGCAGCGCACGTTCGAGCACTGGCACGGCCTCGGCATACTGGGCAAGCTTGTAGTGGGTCCAGCCCAGGCTGTCCAGATAGCCTGGGTTGCTGGACTCCTTGAAGCGCTGAGTCAGCGTCAATGCACGCTCCAAGCTCGCCTTGTCACCCTTGAACTGGGTCAACAGGTAGGCGAGGTTGTTGGCGTAGCCATCTTCATCAGGAGCACGCTTCACCAGCGCTTCGTAGAGGGCGATCGCGTCGTCCTGTCGGCCGAATCGCGACAACCATTCGGCACGGGTGGCGGGGATCGACAGGTCGGCGGGAATCGCCTTCTCGCCCTCTTCGAGCACGGCCATGGCAGCGCCGATGTCGTTTTGCGACGCCTTGACACGGGCCAGACTAAGGTAGCCCACGGTCACCGACGGCGCGAATGCGATCATCTTGCGGTAGGCCGCATCGGCTTGTGGCAGATCGGCACGTGCCACGGCCACCTCGCCGCGCAACTGATAGGGCAGCACGTTCTTCGGCTCGCGCACCGCCATCGCATCGATGCGGGCATTGGCCTCATCGAACCGGCGCTGTGCGATCAGCACGCCGATCCCCCAGAGCACCGGCTCGGGTGACGCCGGTGCCAGGGTGCTGGCGGCGTCATATTCCTTCAGGGCCGCGTCGTACTTCTTCTGGTCTGCGTACAGGCGGCCGAGCTTCAGGGAGCCCGCCGGGTTCTGCGGGTACTGGTTCTTCAGCGAAACGAAGGTTTTCTCGGCACCGGCCACGTCCTTTTGGACCAGCGCGAGCTGCGCTTTGAAATCATAGGCACGCAGGTTCTGCGGCGCGGACTTGATGGCGATGTCGATCTCGTTGTTGGCAGCCTGGTATTCCTTCGCATCGGCCATGTCAGCGGCCAGAAGCAGGCGCAATTCGGCGTTGTCGGGCTTGAACTTGACGGCATCAGTAAGCACCTCTCTCGCCAACTGGGGTTCACCGGCTTTGCGGTGGGCCGCAGCCAGCAGACTGACCACCTCGGGCGAGCCAGGCTGGTCTTTCGCAGCGGCCCGCAGGTCGATGATGGCATCGTTGGCCTTTCCGTCGGCGAGGAGCATGCGCCCGCGCATCAGCAGCGCGGCACCATCGCGCGGGTTGGCTGCAAGCACCTCGGCGACGAGTGCGCGTGCCTGCGCAACCTTGCCCTGCGAAAGCCAGTCGGCAGCCAGCTGATCGCGGGCCACCAGTGATGCCGGCGCCAGCTTGTCGAGGTCGATGATGTCCTGCAGAACGCGGCGCGCGTCACTGGCACGGTCGGAGGCGCGGTACAGGTTGACCAGCCCGAAGCGCAGCACCGTGTCCTTCGGTTTGTCGGCGATGGCCGCAAGGAATTCCTTCTCGGCCACATCCTGTCCGCGCCGCGACGACAGGAAGTCAAGCAGCACCAACTGGCGCTGGCTGTCCTCGGGCTCTGATTTCACCGAGGTGCGCAGCACCGACTCGGCCAGGTCGAGCTCGTTGTGACGGGTGTGGTGCAGCGCCCAGGCGTTCCACAGGTCGATGTTTTTCGGTGACTGCTCGGCTGATTGGCGCAAATAGGCAACCGCCTTTTGAAACATCGCTGCATCGGTCGAGGAGCCGGCGATCTGCGCGGCAACCTGCAACAGCGACAGGTTCTTTGGGTCGCCCTTCAGTGCACTCTCGATGACCGTCAATGCTTCGGCTGTCTTGCCTTGGCTGGTGTAAAGCCCTGCGAGCAGCATGCTGGTTTCAACCGGGGCAACAGCCTGCTCGGCGATCAGCGCCTTCGCCTGTGCAATGGCACCGGGCACGTCGTTCCTGCGTGCCAGCAAGGCAGCCTGGAGGGTGCGTGCTCCGAGGTTCTTCGCATCGACGGCCAGCACCTCGGACACCGCATGGTCCGACTTGTCGATCTCGCCGGCCAGCAGGTAGATGCGCGCCAGGCCTATCTTGGCTTCAAGGTGGTCGGGCTTCAGCTCGACGGCCTTCAGATAGCTGCCGTAAGCACGCTGGAAATCGCGCTTGCCATCGGCAACCTGGCCTGAGATGAAGTACGCCTGCGCGTTCTTCGGGTCGATCTGCAGCACATTGCGAATCTCAACGTTGGCCTTGTCCCAATCGGCGCTGCGCGCGTAGTCAGCGGCTTTGACGAGACTGGACTGCATGCGCTCGTCCTTGCTGCTGCAAGCGACGAGCAGGGTCACTGCGGTGCCCAGTGCGATGGCTCGGACGGTGTGAGGAAGGTTCATGTTCTGCTGTCCAATAAGGGAGCTCAGCCGGGCACGTGCTCGCGCAGCCGCGGTGCGATGGTGCTCAGGAAACCAGTCAGGCGCTGATCGGCGCGATCGATGTCTTCAGTCGGTGCGACCGGCGTCACCAGCCGCATCAGCGCACCGTCTGATCGGTTTCGAAGGATGGCGTCGCGAAGGATGTACCACTTGACGTCGAATTCGCTGGTGAGCACACGCCCGCGCTGATCGAACCAGTAGTACACCAGCTGGCGTTGATCGCCCTTCTGGATGATGGCGCGGTTGACCGTCATCGCGCCTGCACCACCGGCGAGCGTCAGGACAGCATCCGCGATGTGCTCGATTTTCCAACCGCCACCGGGCATGCACGTGCGAGGCGAATGCGAGGACTGACCGCTGCTCTGACTGGCGTAATACGCGCTGTAGAGATTGATGAGCGGCTCGCCTTCACGCGCGTAGTTGACGAGCAGATAGTCGTCAACTGCCAACGTCGCCAGTACGTCGCGATCGAGCTTGTCGGGCAGGCCGACCCAGTCGCCGGGCAGGTGCATCGAGAACTGTGAATACGGCAAGCGCTGCGGTTGAATCTGCGCTCCTTTCGGAGACCACAGCGCGATCAGCCACACGCTCAACAGCAGCAGTCCGCCGACCAGCATCGGGGTCGGAAAGCGGTGGTACCGGATCGGCGTTCCCGCGGCGACAGGCCCGGGAACTTCCAGGCCGAACACGGCGCCCAGTGACTGCGGCCGTCCGCCGACACGTGCCAGCACCGCCATCTCGCCGATCAGGAGCAGCATGCACACCATGAACATGAACCAGCCTTCGAAGTCGTGCAACATCCCTTCGGCCATCGCCGGTCCCCAGTACTCGACGGTGACGCCGATCAGACCAATGCGCAGGCTGTTGATGACGATGGTCATCGGGATCGTCGACAGCACGATCAGCACCCGCTTCCACATCGCACCCTGGAAAAAATAGGCCGCCAGCATGCCGAGCACCATCAGTGGGAACAGGTAGCGAAGACCGTTGCAGGCTTCGACCACCTGCAGCTTGTAGCTGCCGAGGTCGATCACGTTGCCTTCGAGGAACACACTGATGCCGAACAGCCGGATCAGGCCAACACCGAGTTCCGACGACACCAATTGCAACTGCTGCGACAGCTCCCGCAGCACAAACTGCGGCAGAGGGATCATGAACATCAGGATGGCCAACGGTCCTGCAATCATCCGCGTGCCGCGCCAGCCGATGAAGCCCACCGACAGGCCGACCAGCGCAATGATGAAGCCGTACTGGCCGAACAAGCGGATGGCACTGAGTTCCCCGATCACGCCCAGCAGAAGGCCTGCGCCTACAAACAGCAAGCCGGCCCATGACCCGCGCAATTCGACCTGGCGAAGTTGATCGCTTTTCTGCCAGATCAGAAAGACCGAGATCAGCGGGATGAAGTAACCGTAGCTGTACTCTTCGACGATTGCCCAGTTCGCGACCATGAAGCGCAGCCCTGGCAGGAAGGCCGCAATCAGGGCCATGCCGACCAACGCGACCACGACCCATTGCGCCTTGGGCACCTGCCACACCGGGGCGGGGGTCTGCGGCATCGAAGCAGGAGAAACCGGGGGAATGATCATGCCGCTTGCTGGTGCCGTGTGCGCATGCCAAACCGCATGCAGTCGATTAGGCTAGTCCCGCTTTGTGACATCGGCGTGGCCAAGGCATTCCCCACCCCATGTCAAGACTCAGACACATTGAGAACGTAGGCTCGACTGCGCCGCACACCGCTTGATCGTTCAATCGTTCCTCTCAAGGCTCAATTTCTGCGCTCCATGCATGTCGTTTCACCGCCTGTCCCCATCGTGATTCCTGGCCCTGCGACGACACCGTCCGAAGACCCCTACCTGATGCCCAGCCTGTCGCTGGGCAACCGTGCGGCCCGAGCGCTTTGGGCGGTGGCTTGTCTTCTGTTCGTTCGGTTTTCGCCGCGTCCCTGTCACGCCTGGCGGGCGGCGGTGCTGCGCTCGTTCGGCGCCAGGCTTGGGCCGAATTGCCACATCTACCCCCGTGCCCGCATCTGGGCGCCGTGGAACCTCGTTTGCGAAGACGCTGTCGGCATCGCCGACGGCGTGGTGGTCTACAACCCAGCGCCCATGCACCTCGGCTCGCACTGCGTCGTGTCGCAGGACGCCTATCTGTGCGGTGCGACCCACGACATCGACGACCCGGCGTTTCCGATGGTCAGTGCGCCCATCACGATCGGCCCGTATGCCTGGATCTGCGCGCGCGCGGTGGTGTGCGCGGGCGTGAACGTGGGCGAGGGCGCCGTGCTCGGTCTGGCCGGCGTTGCGACGCATGACCTCGAGACCTGGACCGTCTACGGCGGTGTTCCAGCGCGCGTGATTCGAGCAAGGAAGCAGCGGTGAGCGTCGATCGTTTGGCATCGCCCGATGCGGACCCAGGGCATGTCTGGCCCAACTCGGGCACAGATTCCGGATTCCACGACGGCCCACGCAGCATTCACGCGCATGTCACGCGACCGATCGTCGAGCAGCTTGCGAAGGCTGGCGCACACACCGTACTCGACCTGGGCTGCGGCAACGGCTGGTTCACCCAAGCGCTGGTGCGCTGTGGCTTCGAGGTGCTGGGTGTCGACCACAACGAGGCGGTGTTGCGGCAGGCGCAAGCGCAGCGACCGTCGGTTCGCTTCGAGGTCATGGATGTGATGCAGGCGTTGCCACCGGGCCTTTCGGAGCGCTTCGATGCGGTGGTCGCGATTGATCTGATCGACCATGTGATCCTGCCGCGCAGGATGGTCGAAACGGCGCTCGCCGCACTGAAGCCTGGGGGGCTGCTGGTCGTGACTTGTGCCTACTACGGCTACGCAAAGAACCTCGCACTGGCTTTGGCCGGCCGGTTCGATACGCGCTGGGATCCGTTGCTCGACGATGGCCGCGTGAAGTTCTTTTCGCGCGCCAACTTGACGCAGTTGATCTCGGAATTCGAGCTGCAGGATATGCACTTCCAGACCGTCGGTCGCATCCCGATGTTCGCCCGGTCGATGCTGGTGGCGGCCAGGTCCCCGGACTGATCCCGGGACCGATCAGCGCAGCACGATGGTGCTGCCGATCTGCCCGTTGCCCCGCAGGTCTCCGATGTCGTCCCAGCCGTCGATGCGCCAGCGGTGCACGCCGCCATGGCTCGATTCGTCGTTGTGATAGAGGTACAGCCGGGTGTCGTCGCGCACCAGCGTCGGGCTGAAGGCATTTCCGCTCAGGCCGGTCTGCAACGCATCCGAGGGGCGCGTCGATGGCTGGCCGAACTGGCCGAGGAAAAGTCCCGATTCATCGAAGTGCATGAACTGGTTGGCTTGCCCGACTTTGCCAGTCTGCATGTCCTTGTAGAACTCGCCGTGGTAGCCATAGACGATATGTCTCCCGTGCGCCCACACCGCGTTGCCGCCGTAGGTCGTCGATCCATCGATGGCCTTGGTCTGGAAGCTGCCCTTGCCGTCCAGCGCGCCGCTGGGGCTGGCCTGCCAGAGCCACTGCGTGCCATTCATTTCCGCCGCACCGAGGTGAAAGCCTTCGTTGCCCACGACCGACTGGTCGAAGTAGACCACCCGTCCGGATGAAGTGACGGGGAAACGTGGAGGGAGGATTCCGCTGAACGCACCGCGGACGTGGGGTGAGCCGGGCAGCGTCGGCACGCTGGCGAGCTTGACCGGATCGGTTGACCACACCGGGTCGCCCTGGCTGTTGAAGCCGGCCAAGGGCTGTCGCATCACGGCTTGGCTGCTCGGTCCGGTCAGCGCGAATCCGAGGTCTCCGTTCTCGTACATCACCTTGGCGGTCGCGCCGGGAAACGGTTGCGCCAGAGACTTGACCACACGCAGGGGCCCTGCTGCCGGCAGTTCCACGATCACCTGCCGACCCTGCGCCTGGACGATGCCGTAGGTGCGGCCGTTGGACAGCGTCTCTACTGTCAAGAAGCCGCCCCAAGCCCAATTGGACGCGCGATCGTCCTGCAGTGCGGCGGGCAGGCCTGCCCGCCAGTTGCGCACCAGTTTCCATGAGCGACCCGGCTGCAGCGGCGCTGTGTTGTCGACCTCGAATTCGAGGAAGTTCGCGAACACACGACGCGGACTGCCGTGATCGACGGTCGAGGTGTAGACCGCCGGCAGGTAGGCGATCTGCGCATCGCTGTGGCCGGTGTTTGCAGAATCGGTCAACAGACGCAGCATGCGGTTGTTGCAGGTATCGACCACCCAGATGCTGCCGTCTGGCGCTGCCGCCAGCGCGGTCTGCTCGCCGCTGCGGGCCTGGAAGCACAGCTTGCCTGCGCTCACCGAAGGATCGTCGGTGTAGCCGCCGATGGCGCCCAGCGTGGCGACTTGCTGGCCCTGTGCGTCGTAACGCTTGAGCTGCTGACTGGCGCCGCCGTCCGCCACCCAGAGGCCGTCGTCATCGCCAGGCGTGGCCGCGAGCGCCAGCGGCCGTGTCAGGCCGTTGATGGTTGCTGCGACCCTCGGGCTGCTGTCGATGTCGGTGTAGCGAAGTACGCTGCGTCTTGAAACCACCCAGAGGTCACCGCTGGAGGACATGGCCAACTGGTTCAAGGCTTTCGCGTTCAGCGGCACCGAGATCTCCCGCAGCAACGTACCGCTGTTCTTGTCGTACAGGCGGATCAGATTGCGCCCACCATGTGCCACCGCAAGCACGCGACCGTTGCGCTGCACCGCCAGGCCGGTGGGCGCGTCGACCGCCTCGGTGTGGAGGTCGATGACGCTGGCATAGCTCTGGTCGGCGTAGCAGGTCTTCGAGTTCGCCCTGTAGTTCAGGCACACAGGTGTGCCTGCCGAGAAGCTCGCGGTGCGAGCGGTGTCGAGATCGAAGACGCCGATGAAGCTGCTGTGCGACATGCCGCCACCGTTGGCCCAAAAAAGCCGATTCGCATCAGCGGCAATCATCGTGAACGACACGAAGGGGTCGGTCGACGGCAGAGGTCGTGTGTCGTTCTGTGGCGTCGACAGCGCAAAGCCGTGCAGCCCCGGCATGCCTTCGTTGTAGCCTACTGCGTAGATCGCGCGATCGCCATGGATCAGGATGCTGGTCGGTGGCAGATAGGCACGGTGCAGTCGTGGCCCGCCGAAGGAGCGGCTGCTGTTGCCGATCACACCTTCCCATACGTAGGCAAGTCGATGATGAACGACCCGGATCTCGATGTCCCGGGCCGCCACCACTTGTCCCTGGTCGTCGCGTCCGTCCCAGGCCTGCTGATGCTGGCCGACCGGCAATTCCTCGGCCCGCCACAGCGTGCGCAGGAGGCGGCCTTCGCTGTCGTAGACACCGGCACTGGTCGTCGCCTTGCGCGGCAGGGTGAATGACCACGAAGTCATCGGGCGCTTGCTCACCAGACCCGCCGCGGGCAAGACATCTGCGGCTGCGCGACTTGACGAGGCGCTGAAGAAGGAAACGATGCCTGCTGCGAATGCGCACGCGAGCCCGTAACGCGAAAGGCCGAGGGTGTTCATCGACGCTTGCGAGCGACCATCAGCATGCTTTTCCACAGCCACCGGAATCGACCGACACCAGAGAAGCTGACGATGTCAAAGCCGCTTTCCCGAAGCAGGTCCGCCAGTGTGCCGCGGCTGAAAAACTTGATATGACCACCGTGCCACAGCGCTGTGTGATGCTTGTCCCAGTGGCCTGTCAATGCCAGTGCCAGATTTTTCAGGTACCCGTGGTAAGGCGTCGTGACGATCAGGTATCCCCCCTCTTTCAGAACCGCCCGTGCGAACTGCGGTAGCTTGTGAGGGGCATAGAGGTGTTCAATGACTTCTGTTGAGATAACGACATCGAACGAGCGCTCCTTTTGCAGAAGCAAAGCGGGATCGTCCTCGACCGAGTGGCGATGAAATGGAACCGATGGATGCGTCGCACGGGCGATTTCTACCCCTTGGGCGTCATGTTCGACTCCAACGACATCGAATCCCGCCGTCGACAAATCCCCGCACATGCCACCATTGCCCGCGCCAAGATCAAGCACGCGCGTGGCCCCCAGATCACGCAGGCGACGGATGATCGCGGGGCTGATGTATCCGGATGAATGCGGCGGTGTTGCGCTTGACCAGCCGTAGCTTGTGACACTGTTGTCTGTCATGGATAAGCCCCCTGCGATTTCCAATCGGCGAGCCTGCTGGTCACCTCGCGCATGACATCGAGCGCATTCGCGGAATACGCATCCCAGCCGAATTCACGGGCACGTTGGGAGGCTTGCCGCCCCATCTCGTCACGCATGTCTGGGTCCCGGTACAGGCGATCGAGCCGGTCGCTGATGGCGTTGGCATCACGCTCGGGGATCACGAAGCCATCGATGCCGTCGCGAACGATGCCGGCTGGGCCATTCGCCGTCACGATCACCGGCAGGCCGCAGGCCATCGCTTCGAGTACCACCAGCGGCATGCCTTCGATCAGCGTTGGCAGCACGAACACATCGCTTTGCCGATAACGTTTGGCAAGGGCAGGCCGGGTCTGGTGCGGGATGTGCTCGAACAGATCTGCGAATGGCCGCAGCGGCGCGTCGCTGCCGACGATGCTGCCGACGAGCGTCAGATGCGAGTCCTGTCGAGCGAACTGGCGATAGCCGCGCAGCAGGTAGGCGATGCCCTTGCGCTGCGTCAGTTGCCCGGCGTAGATGACGTTGAACTGGTCCGACCGATCCCGGGCTCCAGGCGGTACTGGCGTGAAGGTCTGCAAATCGACGCCATAGGGAACCACGCGCATCTTCGAGCGCTCGACGCCTTCGGCGACGAAGCTGTCGGCGACGTAGCCCGAGCCGACCAGCACCGCGTCGGCCAATCGAATTTCCTCGTCGAGCCGTTCTTCGTGGCCTTCGGGCCAGTCATTGAAGCCCGGCCAGGTCACCGCGAACTCGGGCTCGCGTTCGTTCTCTTCCAGCCGCACACGGCGCCGCTGGCGGTGGTGGGCCACAGGGTAGTTCAGCACCGCCGCGCGGCCACCGAGCGACCGCGCGGCTTCGAACGCCGGCAGCGCAAATCCTTCGTAGCCCACGATGCAGTCGGCGTTCGGAACATGTCGGCATGCCGACCGGGCCACGGCTTCGCGCACCGACATCACGAGTTGATTCGTCCAGCGGTGGCGGGTGCGCGGCGGCAGCAGATGAAGCCTGCCGATGCTGGCCGCACACAGGTCAGGCCAAACGCCGGCCTCGTGGGTGAGCGATGCCAGCCGCGGGTCGCTCATCAACCGCCTGCCGAAGGTGCGGGCATAGGCGCGACCCGCCAGCGGCAAGGCCGACAAGGCCCGCTCCCAGCCACGCCCCTTGTTCACATAGGGCCGCACATAAGCCTGCAAGCCATCGCAGCCGGCCAGCGCCAGCGCCAGTTGGTTCAATTCGGGCGAATTGAAATTCACCACCAGGGTGCGTGGCATGGGCGCTTCGGGCATCAACGAATCGTAGGAAGGCTTTGTGACGGTTCGACGCGAATGGCCATGTCGGCGGCTGACTCGATACCGCAACATTTGATCGCTACATTGGGTCGGTCGGTCTACCTTTCCCCGGGGGGGGGTGCCTGCTCCCGTTCGTTTGGACACCTCGCAACATCTTTCGACAGACCGTGCCATGAACATCCTGTTTTGCTCGGTTCCGTTTCGTCCGTCGATCGGGGGTATCGAAACTGTGTCGGCGCTGCTGGCGGAGCGATTTCAGCGCAGTGGGCATCGCGTGGTGCTGGTGACGCAGACCGCCAGCGATACGCCCGACACCGATGCGTTCGAGGTGGTCCGCCAACCCGCGGCACAGCGCTTGTTCGCCCTGGTGCGCTGGGCCGATGTGGTGTTCCACAACAACATCAGCCTGCGATTCGCCTGGCCGCAGTTGCTGATCCGCAGACCCTGGGTGGTGGCCCACCACACCTGGATTCCCGCCGCGGGAACGGCCGCCGCGCTCAAGCGCTGGGCGATCCGCCACGCCAGCAACATCGCCGTCAGCCACGCCTTGGCCGAGAGCCTGCCGGTCGACTGCACCATCGTGCCCAATCCCTATGCGGACGATCTGTTCTTGCGCGTCGATGGCATCGCCCGCGAGCGCGATCTGGTGTTCGTCGGTCGGCTCGTCAGCGACAAGGGCGTCGACCTGCTGATCGAAGCGCTGGCGCTGTTGGCAAAGCAGGAGCGACGCGTTTGCCTGACGATCGTCGGCGACGGCCCTGATCGGAACGCCCTCCAAAAGCGCGCGCTGGCGCTCGGTGTTGGCGACCGGATCGATTTCGTCGGCCGCCGCGTCGGTCCGGAACTGGTCACATTGCTCAATGCGCATCGCTTGCTCGTCGTGCCCTCGGTGTGGGAAGAGCCGTTCGGTGTTGTGGTGCTTGAAGCCCTGGCTTGCGGCTGCGTCCCTCTGGTCGCGCGCAGCGGCGGATTGCCCGATGCGGTCGGCGATTGCGGCTGCGTCGTGCCGCGCGGCGACAGCGAAGCACTGGCGAACGGCATCAGTGCGCTGCTTGACGATACGGCCGCGAGGGAGCGCTATCGCGCGAGGGCGGCCGCGCATCTCGAACGCCATACCCCCGATCGCGTCGCACGCGACTACCTCCAGGTGATCACCGATGCTTGCCGCACCGCTGCCACGCAGAGCGCCGCGCGAGCTTTCTGACGCGCCGCGGGCATCAGCCGTCGGTCGCCCTTTGGTAGCGGCGCTGAGCCCGGTGCGCGAGCTTGCTCGCAAGCGCCTGGTCTGGACGGTATTGCTGATCTACCTGCTGGCGATCTTCGAGGGTTCGATCCGCAAATACATTGCGCCGCAACTGGGGCAATACATTTTCTTCATTCGAGACCCGTTCGTGCTTTACGCCTACATCCTGGCGACGCGATTCGCACTGTGGCCTCGACAACAGGGATTCTTCATATTCAGCCTGTTCATGTGCGTGCTCGGAGTCCTGTTGTTCGGGATTCAGATGGGCGTGTTCGGTATGGACAACACCCGAGTGCTGCTCGGCATCTACGGATGGCGCAGCTACTTCTTTTACGTTCCTCTCGCCTTCCTGATCGGGGCCCAGTTCAGCCGCGAAGATCTGCGGTTGTTTGCCCGCATTACTTTGCTGCTGGCGGTGCCGATCGCGATCCTCGTTCTTGCGCAGTTCGCATCTCCACCGAATGCCCCGATCAATGTGGGCGTGGCCGAAGAACAGGAGCTGCAATTCAAGAGCGTTGGCATCACGGTCGACCGGATCCGAACCACCGGCACCTTCACCTCGCCCGCAGGACAGCAGCAGTTCATCGCCACTGCCTTTGCCTTGATGTTGGCCATGCTGCTGATGCCACGGCGAGAAGCTGGAGTCAGCTTCGTCGGGCTGACCGCTTGTGGCGTACTGACTTGCCTGGCGCTCAGCGGTAGCAGGGGTTCGATGCTGCATTGCGGCCTGATCGGGGTTTTTGCCGTGGGTCTGGCCCTTGTCGGCAAGAGTGCCGCTTTGAAGGCCAAGGCGCTGTTCTTGCCGCTGGGGCTGATCACCGCAGCGGCAGTTCTCTATCCGATCGTCTTTCCGGTCGGGTTCGAGACCTTCATGACCCGCTGGAACAGCGCGGCGGGCGCCGAAAAGGTCATCGAAGGTGGTGTTTTCGGCCGCGCACTCCTGGGCCAAGTCGATTTCATTCGCCTTCTGGACGTCGTCCCGTTGCTGGGGTACGGCATTGGCTACGGGGGAAACGCGAGCATCATTCTCGGGGCCGAAGTAGATGGGGTTAAGCCCGGTGTGATGGTCGAAGCCGACTTGTCTCGGCAGATCGTCGATCTGGGCCCGGTCTTCGGCCTGTGCTACATCGTCGTCCGTTTTGCGCTCATCTTCTGGCTGGGGCGTCGCGTCTATGCAGCCACCAGGCGGCGGCCCGACCCGCTGCCCGTTCTGCTGTTTGCTTATGTGAGTTACACGGTCCTGTTCGGCCAAATCACCGGCAATGGATCGATCAATGCCTACGCCTGGTTGTTCACCGGGCTGTGCATCGCCGCTTCGCGCGAGGCGCTTGCGTCGAGCCGCCTGCCGCGGACAGCGATCCGCCATTTCCCTCGATTCCCCATTCCCCTGCGAAAGCGACTGCGATGAACGACACCGTGATGGTCACCGGCGGAGCCGGCTTTCTGGGTTCGCACCTGTGCGACAGGCTTGTCAAGGACCAGCGCGACGTGCTGTGCATCGACAACCTGTTCACCGGCAGCCGCAACAACATCCGCCACCTGCTGTCCTCCGAATACTTCGAGTTCCAACGCCACGACGTCACCTTCCCGCTGTACGTCGAGGTCGGTCAGATCTACAACCTGGCCTGTCCGGCCTCGCCTGTTCACTACCAGCACGACCCGGTGCAGACCACCAAGACCAGCGTGCACGGCGCGATCAACATGCTCGGGCTGGCCAAGCGCGTCGGCGCGCGCATCCTGCAGGCATCCACCAGCGAGGTCTATGGCGACCCCGCCGTCCACCCGCAGACCGAGGACTACTGGGGCAACGTCAACCCCATCGGCATCCGCGCCTGCTACGACGAAGGCAAGCGCTGCGCCGAGACCCTGTTCTTCGACTACCACCGCCAGCATGCGCTAGACATCAAGGTGGTGCGCATCTTCAACACCTACGGCCCGCGCATGCACCCCAACGACGGCCGCGTTGTGTCCAACTTCATCGTGCAGGCGTTGCGCGGCGAGGACATCACCATCTTCGGCGACGGCCAGCAAACGCGCAGTTTCTGCTATGTCGACGACCTGGTCGAAGTCATCGTCCGAATGATGGCCAGCGACGCCAGCCTGACCGGCCCGGTCAACATCGGAAACCCCGGCGAGTACTCGATGCTGCAGCTGGCCGAGACCATCCTTCGCATGACCGGCAGCAAGTCCAAGCTGATCTTTCAGCCCTTGCCCAGTGACGACCCGAAGCAACGTCGCCCGGACATCTCGATCGCCAAAAGCAAGCTCGGATGGGAGCCGAAGGTGTCGCTGCAAGACGGCCTGGCGCCGACCATCGCCTACTTCCACAGCTTGCTCGATGTCTGACGCGCGCCACCCGAACGAATCGGCGTGCGTACCGCTGGGGGTGATCTTGCTCACCTTCAACTCGGCTGGCGTCATCGAGCGCACCTTGCGGGCCGCGCTCGATGTCAGCCGCTCGGTGTTCATCGTCGATTCGGGTTCCAGCGACGACACCGTGGCCATCGCCAAGGCGCTGGGCTGCGATGTCGTGAACCGGCCTTTCAAGCACTACGCCGATCAGCGCAACTGGGCCATCGACGAGTTCGGCGCGCGCAGCGAGTGGCAGCTTCACCTCGACGCCGACGAGGTGCTTGATGCCGAGGCCATCGCCGAGATTCGTCGCGTGCTGGCCGCGCCGGGCGAGGCCACAGGCTTCATTTTCCGGCGGCGCACCTACTTCATGGGCCAGGCGCTGCGCTTCGGCGGCAACGACAACTTCCATCTGCGCTTGTTCAAGACCGGCACCGCGCGCTGTGAAGACCGACTTTACGACCAGCACTTCGTGGCCGACCGCCCAGGCGTGCGGCTGCGCGGCGTGCTGCACGACATGAATGTCGGCAGCCTGACCGAATGGACCGCGCGTCACAACCGGTGGAGCGACCTCGAAGCCGCCGAGCTGCGGCGTCCAACCGCAGAGGTTGGCGGGCAGGTCGTTGCCCGCCTCTCGGCCGATCCGCGCGAGCGACGCCGCTACTACAAGGGCCGCTACTACAACGCGCCGCCGATCCTGCGCGCGATGCTCCTGTTCGCCTACCGCTACCTGTTGCAAGGCGGCTTTCTCGACGGGCGCGCGGGCTTCCTGTACGCGTTCTTCCAGGTGCTGTGGTTTCGCATGCTGGTGGATGCGAAATTGCAGGAGTCCAAGGGATGAGCATCGCCGCGCTGATCACCCGTCAACGCCTGGGCCGATTGACCGGCTTTGCGTCGACACAGCTCGCGGTGCAATTGATCGGCTTCGGCGTCGGCATCGTGTTGGTGCGCTGCATGGCGCAGGCGCAATACGGCTACTACACGCTGGCGATCAGCATGGCCAGTGTCGCCAACATCCTGACCGACCTCGGGTTGGCCACGGCGGTGATGGCGATCGGTGGGCGCCTGCATGGTCAGCGCCAAGCGCTGGGCGCACTGGTGGCCGATGCAAATGGCCTGCACCGGAACCTGGCTGTCTGGTTGTTCGCGGTATTGACCCCCTGTTGTGCGCTGATGCTGCTGCGCCAGGAGGCGCCGACTTGGCAGGTCGCGGTGTTGACGGTGTTGATCATTGCGACGGCGGCGTTGAACGTCAGGGTCGGCATCGCGCTGTCGATCGCGCGCCTGTCGGGTCACGTCGCGTTGCAGCAGAAGCTCGACCTGTCCGTCAACGCCGCAAAGCTGGTGGCCGTGCTGCTGCTCGCATGGGTCGTCCTCGACGCTACGGTGGCTTGCCTGCTCAACCTGGGGGTAGCTGCCGCCTACTTCATCGCCCTGCGGCGCTATCTCGCCGAGCAGGTCGATGTGCCTGTGGCGGCGGCGGGAGAACACCTGCCGGCGCTGCGCCAGCATCTGTGGAAGCAGGGGCCGAACTCGATCTACTTCGTGCTGAGCAGTCAGCTCGCGGTGTGGCTGATCGGTGTGTTCGGCAGTGCCGAGCAGGTGGCCGAAGTCGGGGCGCTGGGCCGTCTGGGCGCGGGTTTTGCCGTCATTGGCTCGGTGTCAGCTGCTCTGGTGTTTCCATACTTCGCGCGCCGCGATTCGCACGCTGAACTGTTTGCCGGCTTCATCAGCGTCAACGCGTTCTACGCCATGCTTCTGGCTCTGCTGATGATGTTGGCGAGCACATTCCCAGCCGAGATCCTCTGGGTCTTGGGTGGTACGTATGGCAGCCTGCAATCAGAGCTGGTCTGGATGATCGTGGCGGCAACCCTCGGCGCCTGGAGTGGCACGGTGTACAGCATTGGCTGCGCGCGCGGCTGGGTACTGCCGCTTTGGCTGATGGCCTCGACCGGTGTTGCTGCAACAGTGGTCGCAGCGAGCCTCGTCGACGTGTCCACGGTGCGCGGCAGCTTCCAGATCAGCGCCGCGACTGGCGTGGTCAGTACCTTGGTCGCCATCGGCTATTTCAATTGGAAACTGAGACGTCATGCCCACCTCGAAGCGGGCGCAGCATGATCTACCAGTCGGTCAACCTGGCTGTCTTTCACTGCATTCCGAACGGCACGCGAAGCCTGCTCGACATCGGTTGCGGTGGCGGTGTGTTCGGTGCTGCAGTCAAGTCCGAGATGCCCTGCTCCGTTGTGGGAGTGACCTACAGCGACGCCGAGGCAGCGCGGGCCGGGCAGCATCTGGACCAGGTTGAGGTCGCTGACCTGAATCATTTCGACCCCGCGGTACTGGGCCGCTTTGATTGCATCGTTTGCTCGCACGTGCTTGAGCATCTGATCGATCCGCAACTGGTCCTAAGGCGTTTGCGAGCCTGTCTGGAGCCGACGGGAACGCTCATCGTGGCGTTGCCGAACGTGGTGTTCTGGAAGCAGCGGATCGATTTCTTGCGCGGGCGCTTCCGCTACACCGAGGGCGGTCTGATGGACCGCACGCATGTCCGCTTCTTCGATTGGCACAGCGCCGATCAACTGGTTCGCGAGGCTGGTTTCGAGGTGGTCGAGCGAGTGGCCGATGGCGTGTTTCCGCTGTCGCGGCTGTTCGGGCCGGCGCTGTCTGGGCGCATCAACCGTGCGGCGCTTCGGCGGTTTCCAGGGCTGTTCGGCGTCCAGTTCGTGCTGGTCGGCCAGATGCCCGGCCTTGTCACATCGAGCTGACGCTCAAACCATGTCCCGTGCACTCGTCAGCATCGTCATCGCGACCTACCAGTCGCGCCACGATCATCTGTCGGCGGCCATTGCCAGTGCGCTTGGCCAGACCTGGGAGTCGATCGAGATCATCGTTTGCGACGACTCGCCCAACGACGCGCTGGCCGCCTTCGTGACCGGCTTCGGCGATCCGCGCCTGCGCTACCGACACAATGCGCCGCCGCTCGGCGTCGCCCGCAACCACTGGGTGTCGTTCACTGAGGCAAGGGGCGAGTATCTGGTGGTGCTGAACCACGACGACTGGCTGGCACCCACCTTCGTCGAGCAGCTGGCGCAGGCCTTGCACCAGCAGCCCGATGCGGTGCTGGCGTTTTGCGATCACTGGATCATCGACGTGCGGGGTCGGCGGCGGGATGCCGATACTGATCGCAACTCCGATGCCTGGGGGCGCGCGCAGCTGGCGCCGGGCATGCACTGTCCGTTTCCCGCACTGGTGGCCGAGCAGACCATCCCGATGGCGATGGGGGCGCTGTTTCGCCGTTCGGCATTGCCGCGGACGCTGCCTGCTGATGCGGGGCCTGCGTATGACCTGTGGTTGGCGTACCTGCTGTGCCGCGACGGCGGGGGCGCCTGGTATGTACGCAAGCGCCTGAGTGCCTGGCGAAGCCACGCAGACAACCTGACCAGTGGTGGCGGGCTCGCCTGGCTCAAGGGGTCGGCGACGTGCTGGCAGGCCATGTCGAGGGATCCGTTGTTCCGCTCTCTGAATCACATCACGCGTCGCAAGGCAGCGCTGGGTTTCTACGGCTGTGCGGTGCGAGCCTGGACTGACGGGCAGCGTCTGGCCTGCGCCGGATTTGCGCTGCGCTCCGTGCAAGCTCAACTGACGCTGCGGGGTCTGCTCGCCTGCCTGTTGCCTGTATTGCCAACGAATCTCCCCCTGACGCGCCTGTCTGGCCGGCGGGCAGTCTGAGATGACAGGCCGGGGGCGCAGGTCAAGCGATGGATCTTGAGCGTGGCAGTTGATCGGCCTTCTTGATGAACCTGGTATTGCATACCCACCCCGAATATCTTGGGCTGAAGAGTCAGGACCACTTCGCACGGTCCCTGGCACAGGCATTCCGCCAGCGCGGGCACGAGGTCGAAGTGCGTCGACCGCAGGCGAGGGTGCGGCGCTGGTTCAGCGCGGGCCCCTTGAGCAAATGGGCCGGCTACATCGACCAGTACGTGCTGTTTCCGCGTCAGATGCGCGCGGCTTTGCAGCGCGATCCGCCCGGCACGCTGTACGTGTTCTGCGACCAGGCCCTGGGCCCTTGGGTGCCCATGGTGGCGCACCGGCCTCATGTGGTCCATTGCCACGACCTGCTGGCGCTGTGCTCGGCACTCGGCCTGACTCCCGAAAGCCGAACCTCGTTGACGGGGCGTGTCTACCAGCGCTACATCCGTCGCGGATTTCGGCAGGCCCGGCATTTCATCTCGATCTCGCAACACACCCGCGACGACCTGCACCGCTATGCCGGCGTCAAGCCGATCACGTCAGAGGTCGTCTACAACGGCCTGAACCACCCCTACCAGCCCGTTTCGCCCGAGGTGCTGCGGCAGCGCCTGCTGCAAGCCGGGCTGCCGGCAGACGAGGCGCGCTGTGTGCTGCATGTGGGCGGAGGCCAGTGGTACAAGAACAGCGTCGGTGTGGTGCTGCTGTACGCCAGTTATGTGCGCGATGCACTGAAGGTGGGTGACACGCCGCGGCCCCTGTGGATGGTCAGCCCGCCACCCAATGCCGCCCTGCGCGCAGCCCTGACTCAGGTGCCGGCAGAGGGCACGGTGCGATTCTTCCGTGGCGTTGACGCCGACACGCTGGAGGCGCTTTACTCGCACGCCGAGGTGCTCTTGTTTCCGAGCCTGGCCGAAGGCTTCGGCTGGCCGATTGCAGAAGCACTGGCCTGTGGCTGCGCTGTCATCACCACCGATGCGGCACCGATGACGGAAGTCGGCGGCGATGCGGCCTTTTACCTGCCGCGGCTTGAGCCGACCGACCATGTGGACCTGTGGGCGAATGGGGGCGCGAGGGTTCTCCTGCAGGTGTTGAATCGCTCTAGCGCTGAGCGAGAAAGGTGGGCAGCGAATGGCCTGGAGCGGGCCAGGCGCTTTACCGCCGATGTGGCCATCGATGCTTACCTGTCCATCTACCAGCGTGTGCTGACGATGGAGGCCTCGAGTGGAGCCACATGATGCGGGTCACACTGTTCGCGAACATGTGAAGTCCATCGCGGTCGATCCAGACTGGATTGACAAAGGTTTTTTCGAGGTTCCCCACAAGTGAAAGGCCCTCGCTGGCGATGGGTCGCATTGGGCGTCATCTCGCTGCTTGGTCTGACCGAGTCCGTGATCCGCCAGGCTGGCGCCATCAGCTTCCCGGTCTATGTGCGCAGTGCCGAGTTCGGATACGCCCCGGGCCGCAACCAGCAGGGGACATTCCTTGCCACCAATCGCTGGGTCTTCAATGACCGAGGCATGGGCGTTGAAAGACCGTGGAATCCAAGCAAGCTGACCGACATCCTGTTGATCGGCAACAGCATTGTCATGGGAGGCAATCCGTACGACCATAAGGACAAGCTGACGCCGCAACTTCAGGCCCGGTTGGGCAACGATTGCCCCGTCTGGCCCGTGGCTGCGGGGGGGTGGTCAACTGTCAATGAGATGCGCTTCCTTCAGGCCAACCCGGATTTGATGACGGGTACGGACTTCTTCATCTGGGCGCAGATGCCTGGCCAGATGCAAGCGCTCAACCCGTGGGTGAGCGAAAACGTCCACCCGACGCAGGCCCCTCTCTGGGCCACTGGGTATGTTGTCCGCAAGGCGCTTGCGGCCCGATTCCCAAGCACCGGGCCTCCAGCGTTGATTGCTCCAGCAGACCTGTCGGCGCACCATCAGAAGCTCGATGAACTGCTCGGCCGCCTGGTGCATTCCAGCAAGCGTCGACCAGCGGGGATGATTTTTCTGTATCCGGACCGGGCGCAGCTGTTACGAGCCATGGCAGGAAAGGAATGGCTCGAAGACAGGCAGTACCTTCAACGCATGGCCGAGGCTCACGGCATCATGCTCATCGACGTCACGCGCTTTCCGCAGTGGAACGAGTTGCTCTACAAGGATCCCGTGCACCCCACGGCCGAGGGCAATGCCGTACTCGCAGCGATTCTGGCCCGTGCCCTTCAGGCGGCAGGAGCCCTTCCGGACTGCACAAAAAATCATCGCTGATCCAGCCAATCGGGGTGCATCAAAAGCCAGCCCAAAGCACCGGTCGCCAGGAGTGCACCAACCCGTGCGAAAGGAGCGTAGCGTGCCGGCCCGACGGACCGAGCGGGCTTTTCGACGAGCTCGCAGGTCAGTGCGGCCAGGACAACGCTGGTGATCAGGATGGTGATTCGCAGCTCTTGCGTGAGGGCGACACCCATCACGATCGGGAACGACAACAAGGGCCAATGCCACAGGTAGAGCGGGTAGCTGATGCCGCCATAAAAGCGCAGGATCGGATGTGACAGAAAGCACCTGTTGACCGTCACTTCGGGGCCTGAGGCCAGCAACGCGAAGGTGCCAAGCGTGGGCAGCAGAGCCCACCAGCCTGGCACCTGAACGGAGCCGGTTATCAACCACAGCGATGCGCCAAGCAGGCCAATACCCGACCAAGCCATCAAGTTTGAGGCGTGCTGCTGCGCCAGCTGGCTTCGGACCAGCCTGGTCTGGATCCACGCCACCGGGCCACCGCCGCCTTTCGCGGTCAAACCGGCCAGCAGCGCGCCGACCATCAACTCCCACGCTCGCGACGGCAGCAGCAGAGAAGTGGCGTCTGGATCGCTTTCGATGAGGGTGAGATTCAATACCAGCGAGCAGATCAACAGTGCGCCCACCCAACCGACGACCGATCGCCCCGAACGCAGCAGCCAAACCATGACCATCGGCCACACCAAGCAGAACTGCGCCAGGAATGCCAGGGCCCAGATGTGGAACAGCGGTGTGCTGTCCGAACCGAAGCCGGGCGTTGCAGCGTCTCGCCAAAACATGAAGTTAGAGGCGAAAAAGGTCGCCGATACGACGTGTTTACCGAACTGACGTGCCGCTTCGGGTGAGGTGAACAACCAGCTGAAGGCGACGCAGAACAGCAGCACCAGGCAAAGCGACGGCACGATCCGTTGAATCCGGCGGGCATAGAACGCGGGCAGATCGGCGTGGCCTCCAGCATGGACGCTGAGCAGGCTGCGTGTGATGAGAAAGCCCGATATGACGAAGAACATGTCGAGCCCGACCAGACCGCCACCACGGCCCCATTGCGGGAACATGTGCACCGCCATCAGCGACAACACGGCGAGTCCACGAAGCCCCTCGATGTCCGATCGCAGAGGCGATGCCTGATCGGGTACGACCACTGCCCGCTGGGTCGGAGCGGCGCTGATCCAATGGGATATCTCGGACAACAGCGGCACGCGAATCATGGGTGGCTGGAGGCTGCCTGTGTGGAGTGACACACCTTGCGTTTTCAGCAACCAAATGTATGCACCGATCAAGTCAGTTTGCTGCCGACCTCGCGTCGCCTGGTGATCCGATCGGGCTGGCCCGTTTCCAGGCTTCCAACATCATCGATACCACTTCGGGCATGCCGTACTCGGCCTTCCAGCCAAGCGTTTGCGCTGCCAGGCCGGGGTCGGCCTGGCTCACCAGCAGCTCGTTCGGGCGTGACAGCGCCGTGGTCTGGTCAACGTGGTCATGCCAGTTCAACCCCAGGAGGCGGAAGGTGGTTTCGACGAACGATTCCAATGAGTGGGTCTGCCCGGTGGCGATCACCAGGTCGACCGGCCTCGGGTGCTGCAGCATCCGGTGCATGGCCCGCACGTACTCTGGTGCCCAGCCCCAGTCGCGCGCGATGTCAATGCGCCCAAGTTGCAGCCGCTCTGGTGAGCCGCTGGCAATGCGGCAGGCCGTCGAAATGATCTTTTGGGTGACGAAGCGAGCCGGTCGCAACGGCGACTCGTGGTTGAACAGAATGCCACTGCAGGCATGCAGGCCGTAGGCCTCGCGGTAGTTGTGCACCAGCCAGTAGGCTGAAGCCTTGGCGACCGCATAGGGGCTGCGTGGGCGGAAGGGCGTTTGTTCATCGGCGGGTTCTCCGCCGGTATCGCCGAAGCATTCGCTCGACCCGGCGTGATAGAGGCGCACCGGTTGATCGGCCAGGCGGCAGGCCTCGAGCATGTTCAGCGTGCCAAGAACGACGCTTTGCAGCGTCTCTGCCGGCAGCTCGAAAGAAAGCCCGACCGACGACTGACCGGCCAGGTAATACACCTCGTCCGGACGCGATGCCCGAAGCGCCACGAAGACGCTGCGGAAGTCTTCTGGAACCATTGAAAGCACGCGTACTTGTGCGCGGATACCCAGCTTCTGCAAGTTGCCAAATGCCGAGCCCTCCGCGTCGCGGGAGGTCCCCCAGACCTCATAACCGCATTCGAGCAGCCACTGCGCGAGATAAGAGCCGTCCTGGCCACTGACGCCACAGATCAGCGCGCGGCGTGCGGGTTCAGGCATGGGTGACTTCCTTGATGGTGTTGGCTTGGCAGAGCTCGGCGAATGCTCGCGCTTGAAGGCTTGATGTGTGCTGGCAGTACCAGGTGCGTGCAGCATCGGCCATGGTTTGACGTGCGTGTGCGCTGCCCGGGAACGATGCGCCGTTGTCCAGGGTCACGAAGTGTTCGCCGTCGCGAAGACCGTCAGCGCCTGCTTCTGCAGCGGCAGTGTTGAGTGCGTTACAGCCGTGTGCTGCATACGCTGCGAACACGGTCGATTTGCCAAGGTACCTTGGCGGGTAGTCGATCAAGCCGTAGACCGATTGTTCAAGCAGAGCTTGCAGCTCTGCCGTGTCCATCCGGCCCATGAATCGATGTCTCATGTCACTGGCGATTCCTCCGTAGGGCTCGCCTGAGCCCACTTCAATCACCTCGGTCACCCCGTGTTGTCGCAACTGCGCCGCGTGGCGCGGCAATCGAGCCAGCGCGCGATGGCGCGTTGACTGGGCGCCGAAAACCACCAACTGCAAGCGCCGCTGGGTTGTTGGCGGGACGATGTCCGGCTCACCGATGGTCGAGAACACCGGCTGCATGGCGACTTCCACGGTGTTGCCGACCTGCGCCGCCAACCAACGACGATGCCCTCCTGTGTTGGTCCAGAGTCCGTCGCTTCGCCGCGCGATGCTGCCAGCGATCCAGGCTTGCAAGCCCGACAGCCAGAACGCCGATCTCCAAGGTGGCCCGGAGGCAAACAACTCGTGGAACATCGTCACGACACGCAAGTCGGTCCCGAGGCATTGCCTGGCACTGTCGATCTGTTGCAACAACCAGAAGCAAAGCCCGCGTGGTTGAAATCCATAGCCCGAGAAATGCAATAGCAATGTGCACGGGCGACCTCCCGAATCGATCAATTCCTGCAGTCGAGATGTCAGCGACTTTTGCCTTGCGTCGGCCTGCGAGAGGGCAATGAGGTGATCCACAAGACCTGCATCACGCCAATGTCTGCTCAGACCCTCGGCATAGTCACGCACGCCACCAGTGCCAGGCGCAAGCAACTGCACCAAGGTGCGCTGCCTCGGGGGGGCGTCTGTGGGGTTTGATGTCATGACACGTCCGACGTTCGGGAGGTCTGTTGCAGCAGGTAGCACAGGCCGAGGGTCAGGGCACCGTGACGGTGGTGGCCGTCAGGCTGTCTGCCACCCCGAGATTGAAGGAATAGACCCGGGACCCCGAGGCCTGAACGTTGCCCGCGGTGGAGCGTGCGAGAAATGCCAGGCCTAACGATGTCGGCCCGCCGTTAGCACTGGCGTAGCCGGTGTCGCTGCCGAAATCGGCCAGCTCTGGCAGGGCCCCCAACACGCGATTGATGCCGGTGGCACTGTCGTAGGTTTCCAGTGTGGCCCCGTTGAACCCGCTGGCACTGCTGTAGTCGCTGGCGTAGATGAAGCGGCTGCGGCTTTCGCTGGTGTCGAAGCTGACGGTACTGGCCTCGGCCACGACGATCGGGAAGCCACCGGGGCGGTTCAGCAGCGAGGTGCTGCTGGCCTCGTCGATGAAATCGATCGTGTAGGCGGCACCAGGGGTACCGTAGTCGGCGACCCGCTGCAGCAGGTGGACGCCGTTGGCGCTGGTCTGCACCGACGGGAACACACTCAGCCCGTAGCTGGCGTAGGCGGCGCTGCCGCTGACCTTGTCGACGCGTGCCAGCAGGTTATCGGTCTCATCAAACAAGGTCAGGAACAGTACGTTACTGCCCATGCTGGCCACCGTCACGAGGCCCGTGCCAGAGGCGAGTACAGATGCGACCGGCGCTGTGCGCGTGATGCGCAGCACCGTCCAGGTCGATGGCGGGGTCTGGTTGGCGTTGCGGTAGACGTAGTAAGCGTTGGCGTCGAAGCCAAGCAGTTGCCAACCGCCGCCGCTGGTCAGCGTCGCGCCCAATGATGTTTCGGTGGACGAGGTGCCGCCGGAGAAGTCGAGTACGCTGAGCTGGGTGCTGTCTTCCACCAGCGATGAGCGGTAGGTGTCGGTGATCACCCGCGTGACCGCCGGGGCGCTGTTGGCGCGTATCGGGAAGGCACTGCCGGTGCCGCTGTTCCACAGCACCACGCTGCGCGGGTAGATCCAGCCGCGTGGCGCCAGCGTGGAGGGGTCGCGCACCACGCCAAGCGGCGCGTCACTACCGATGGGCGCGTAGACGACACCGCCGTCGCTCGTCAGCCGCACTTCGGCGCGACCATCGTCGCTGGTGTTGCACGTACCGTCGGCGCCCGCGCTGGAAACGATGAAGCGTGAATTCAATGGCGCTGCGTTGTCGTCGGCCGCCAGCTTGAAACGACACGCTGACGTTGACCCGGCGCGTTGAACCCGCGATGCCGGTGCGGTGCCATTGGCCTGCATCGGCAGCAGGCGCACATCGCCGCCGACGATGTAGACCAGCGAATGCGGCTGGAGGCCCGTGACCTGCAGGCCGCTGGTGTTGACGGTTCCGCCCGACAGCAGACTGGCATCGCTGACGTTCGAATTGGCGATCTCGATCGCGTATTCGGTATTCGCCTTTGATGTGTGTACCAAGGACAATCCGTAGCTGAGCGCACCGGTCGCCCCGCTGGCTTTCAGTATCCAGCCGAACGCACCTGCCGATGGATAGCTAACAGGCTTGCCGCCTGATCCCCCCCCACTTCCACCGCCCCCTCCGCAGCCAGGCAGTGCGAGCACACCGGTGAGCAGCGCGAGACGGCACAGCGAAAGGCGACGATTCATGGGGCGGGTCCGGCGGCGCGATAGCGACAACTGCGTGGGACTCAAGGCTCGGCTTTCAGCGTGCGTCGCGTTGCAGAACGGTAAAGCGCTGCAGCACACGCGGCACATAGGCCATCGTCTCGGCATAGGGTGGAATCCTGCCGTGGTGGCGTGTCACGGCTTCGGCGCCAGCGTTGTAGGCTGCCAGCGCCAGTGCCTTGTCCTGGCCAAAGCGATTGAGCAGCCGCCTCACGTGCTGCGCGCCCGCCTCGATGTTCTGGCGTGGGTCGAAGGCGTCGGTGACGCCATAGTCACGCGCGGTGCTGGGCATCAGCTGCATCAAACCCATGGCACCGCGCGACGACACCGCCTTTACGGCGAAGCCGGATTCGACGTCGATCATGGCGTGCAGCAGCGCAGGTTCGATGTTGTGGGCGGCAGCCGCCTGATTGATGAGGCGAGACAGTCCTGCAGTGGCATGCAAACCTGGGTGGCCCTTGGCGATCTTCGGTGGCACTGCCGATGCGGGGCTACGGTTCGACAGGTGGATGGCCTCGACACCGTCGCCGACCAGATACACCTCATCGGGCGGCGAAGTGGCGCCCACCGCCTGCACCGCAACTCCCAAGACACAGCACCCCACCCACCGCTGCCAACTCATAAGCGCTCTGAGCAGCAAGTTGTGTGCGCCGATGCGCCAGAAGATGGGATTCGGAAGTCGTGTGCAGCCACCCCTTTAAGTTAACTGCGGCATGTGACAGGCACATCACAGCCTGCGGGCATCCAGCGTGACCTTACGGCTGTCACAAAAGAATCCTAGTGTTCGTGCCCATGAAACGATACGAATCTACCGATGGAGCTACTGCGCCAGCTGAAGCGCTCACCTCCGAAAATTCGGCGCAAAGCGCACCGAAGCGGGCCTTGATTTCCGGTGTGACCGGACAGGATGGCGCTTACCTTAGCGAGTTGCTGCTGTCCAAGGGCTACGAAGTACACGGCATCAAGCGCCGGGCCTCGTTGTTCAACACCGACCGTATCGACCACCTGTACCAGGATCCGCATGTCGATCATCAGCGCTTCATCCTGCACTATGGCGACCTGACCGACAGCACCAACCTGACGCGCATCATCCAGCAGGTCCAACCCGACGAGATCTACAACCTGGCAGCAATGAGCCATGTGGGTGTGTCGTTCGAGATGCCCGAGTACACCGCCGATGCCGACGGCGTTGGCACCTTGCGCATCCTCGAAGCGCTGCGCCTGCTGGGCCTCGAGAAAAAGACCCGCTTCTATCAGGCGAGTACCAGTGAACTGTACGGTCTGGTGCAGGAAACTCCGCAGAAGGAGAGCACGCCGTTTTACCCGCGCAGCCCTTACGCCGTGGCCAAGCTCTACGCCTACTGGATCATGGTGAACTACCGCGAGGCCTACGGCATGTACGCCTGCAACGGCGTGCTGTTCAACCACGAGAGCCCGCTGCGCGGCGAAACTTTCGTCACTCGCAAGATCACACGTGCCATGGCGCGCATCGCCCTCGGCTTGCAGGACTGCCTGCACCTGGGAAACCTCGACGCCCTGCGCGACTGGGGCCACGCCAAGGATTTCGTCGAAATGCAGTGGTTGATGCTGCAACAGACCGAGCCCGAAGATTTCGTCATTGCGACCGGAGTTCAGCACAGCGTCCGGCAGTTTGCAGAGTACTCGGCTGCCGAGCTCGGCATCACGCTGGACTTCTCTGGGCATGGCCCGGAGGAAATCGGGGTCGTGGCGCGCATCGACGACATGCCCGCGGGAGCTCGGGCCACATGCAAGGTCGGCGACGTCGTCGTGCGAGTAGACCCGCGTTACTACCGGCCCACCGAAGTGCAGACGCTGCTCGGAGACCCCTCGAAGGCCAAGGCCAAGCTCGGTTGGGTGCCGAAAACCGACCTGCGCTCACTCGTGCGCGAGATGGTGGCGTGCGACTATGAATCGGCCCGGCGTGACTGTGTTCTGAAGTACGCCGGCTTCCCCACCTTTGAGTTTCACGAGTAAAGGTCAAAGAGCGGGGCGATGAGGTCGCTTTGCAGGCCTCATAGCTCTCCGGTAACTCGATGAGTTACTCAGCTGAGGCGTCGCCGCTTGTACAACATGCCCATGCAGCCCAAGCCGGCAAGCAGCAATGCCACGCTCGGAGGTAACGGCACCGGCGAGATGTCGGTATAGGTGCCGTCGAAGCGGTAGCCGGCTCCCGCACCGTTGATGGTCAGGCCCGCGATCAGCGCCAGAAAGTTGCCATCGGTGGTCACATCGCCAAGGATGCGGATCGCATAGTCTGGCGACAAGGAAACGACGTAGTCGAAAAGGGTGAGGGTTCGCCCGGCAAGGACGCTACCCAGGGCGTTGAAGGTCAGCGAAGAGCCGCCCAGATCGATGACCGAGTTGGCGGCGAGCAACAGGCTGGAGAAGGTCTGGCCGTTCGCCCCACCTGCATTCGTGAGCTTCAAGGTGCCGCCGCCTAGCGACAGCGTGCTTGCTGACGACAGGCGGTTTGCGCCGTTCAACACCATGGCGCCACCATTGACATTGGTGGTGCCGCTGTAGCTGCTGGAGCCCGACAGGGTGACCGTGCCACTTTGTACTTCGACACTGCTGAAATTCGACAGCGAGCCGGAGTAGCTGAAGCTGTTGCCGGTGCCAGGGTGGATGACGATGGTGTTGTTGGCGCTGCTGCCACCGTCAATGTCACCGATCACCGAGGCCTGGCCGCCGGCGATGGTCAACGCGGTGGCACCGCTGCCACCCTGGAAGGCCTTGCCGCTGCTGGAGCCGTCTATCGTGCCGGCGTTGACGACTGTGCTCCCGTCGGCACCGGTGCGGATGGCTGCCGCGGTGCTGCTGCCGCCCTGTATCGTGGCGCCTGTGTTGTTGGTGATGCTCACCGTGTAGACGCTGGCCGCCCCTTCGACGACGATCGCGGAATCGTTTTGCCCGCGGATCAGGCCGCCGGCGTTATTGATGACCACTGCATTCCCATACAGACCCTCGCGGGTGCCTGCGAGCGGTCCGGCGGTGATGTCGTTTCCGGAGAGGGTGATGCCGCGACCGAATGCGTTGCTGTTGCCGGAGGCCACGAGGCCTTCGATGGTGCCGCTGTTGGTGATCGTGCCGCCACCTACCGTGATGCCTTCGCTGTAGGCGGCCACGCCGGCGCTGAAGGAGTTGAGCGAGCGGATGATGCCGCTGTTGGTGAGGTTGACGATGCCGTCGATGTCGATGCCGTCACCGTCGCCGCTGACACCGTTGCCGCGGATCAGGCCTGTGTTGACGATGGTGGCGGTTTGCAGCGCGTTGAGGCCGTCCAGGTTGATGCCTGAGCCGTTGCTGCCGTAGATGTTGCCGTTGTTGTTGATGGTGCTGAGGAAGGACGCCGAAGCGTTTGCCTGCCCCCCTGTGATGCCGTGTCGGCCGCCGGTGACAGTGCCGCTGGCAAAGTTGTTCACCGTGGCGCCCGTGGCATTGTTCTGGAGGTCGATCCCATCACTGCTGCTGCCGGTGGTCGTGGTGGCGAGGATGCTGCCGTGGTTGTTCACCACGCCGTTCACGCCCGGGCGAACGGCATCGGCGTCACGTGCCTGCAGCACGCCCGTGCTGTAGTTGTTGACGATATTGGCACCTGTGGCGATGGCGTTGAAATCGACAGCCTGATTCCCACCAGCCGACGCGTTGTTCGACAGCAGGGTGCCGTAGTTGTTCAACGTCACGCTGCCGCCAGCGACGTTCATCTGGAACACATCGCCGTCGGCCGATTGCATCAAGGCGGTCGAGTTCGTGATGCTGCCGTTGGTCACCAGCAGGCCGGTCGCTGCGGCGTTGCTGCGCAGCACGCGGCCGGTGCCGGTTTGCAAGATGCGGCCCAGGTTCACGACGCTGGCGCCGTTGCCGGTGAAGCCGACGGCGACGTTGGAGCCAGTGACTGACAACGTCGCACCGGCGGCCACGCTGCCAGTTTCGTTGGCCGCCAGCGTTTGCGCGTTGTTGACTGTGCCGCTGATGATGTTGAAGGAGAGGGCGGACGCACCAGGGGTTGCAAAAGCAAGTGACAGTGCGGCCATGACCGGCAGCAGCTCAAACCGTTGTTTGGTAACGAGTCGAGAGTGGAAAGTGCCGACAACCTGCGGTTGCAAGAACTTGGCGTCAGCAGGGCATGTCTTCGAAATGGGCATGAGGAAATCCGGGTTCTGAGATTCACCCTCAATCCAGCGAAGAGGGGTCGGCGAGTATTCGAAGAACTGACTGAACTGAAGCGCCTGCAAGCGTCCTCGTAGCCCACGGCTTGGTTTGGGGCGCACGCAGGGCTCATGAAGACCTGGAACATTGAAGCGCGCCACAGTGACGCAGTGGTGTCACTCGGCATAGCCCGTTTGCCTTTTCTGGCGCCCCGCACCTCGCCGCCGATTCACCGGTCCCGCCTGCCGCGGCCAGGCAGATCCGATGCAATCGGACAAGTGCCGTCACTGCAAATGGCCACACCAAGCGACCCCTTCAGCCCGTAGCTGATACGTTCGGACTACGGCCGGCGACTTGAGCACGTCACGGGGATCCGCCAGCATTGCGTGCAGCAAGGGCGAAATGGCGACCATGAAGATCGTTTTAGTGAGCATGAACTTCAGCCCGGAGCTCACGGGTGTTGGCAAGTATTCCGGCGAAATGGCCGACGGTCTCATCGCACGCGGTCACGAGGTGAGCGTGGTCTGTGCACCCCCGTATTACCCAACCTGGAAAGTGGCGCCTGGACACTCGGGGGCTGCCTATCGGGTCGAGCAGCCAAAGCCCGGCTTGACGGTCTACCGCTGCCCCATCTGGATCCCGAAACGTCTGGGTGGGCTGACCCGGCTGCTCCATTTGGCCAGCTTTGCGCTGAGCAGCATGCCCGTCGTGCTCAGGTTGGTCGGCTGGCAACCACGCGTCGTGCTGGTGGTGGCGCCCGGCTTCTTCTGTGCTCCGGTGGCATGGTTGGCTGCCCGGCTGGCTGGTGCCAAAGCGTGGTTGCACATCCAGGATTTCGAGATCGATGCAGCGTTCGAGTTGGGGCTTCTGAAGCAGCCTTGGCTGCGCAGCATGGCCAAGCGTGCCGAACGGGTGATGTTGCGTCGCTTCGACGCGGTGTCCACCATTTCCAGTCGCATGCTGCGCTTGTTGGCTGCCAAGGGCGTACCGATGCAGAAAACAGAGATGTTGCCCAACTGGGTCGATGCGTCTGCCCTCAGCGCGGCCGATGGTTCGGTCGAACTTCGTCAGTCCCTGGGCATCGACCCCGGGCAGATTGTTTGCCTGTTCTCCGGCACGATCAACCGAAAGCAGGGGCTCGGCGTCCTCGTGGAAGCTGCCCGCTTGCTGAGTGGAGACCCTCGCGTTGTGATCGTCATCTGTGGCAACGGCGAAATGCGAGTCTCGCTCGAGGCTGCTGCTCGTGGCTTGCCCAACGTGCGATTCATCGACCTGATGCCCGCGGCAAGACTGAGCGCACTGCTGAACATGGCAGACATCCATCTGCTGCCCCAACTGCGAGGAGCGGCGGATCTGGTGATGCCGTCGAAACTTGGGGGCATGCTTGCCAGCGCTCGGCCCGTGATTGCGTCGGCGACGCCTGGTACCGAGATTGCGTCCATCGTCATCGCCTGCGGGCTGCTGACGGAACCTGAGTCTGCAGACGATTTTGCGCAGGCGATCGCGACGCTTGCTGTCGATGCGGAACGCCGTCACCGACTCGGCGCAAACGGTCGCGCGTATGCTCATCGCGTGCTCGATTCGAAGGGTATCTTCGACCGCCTCGACGTCAGCCTTGCAGCCCTCGAGCAACGACCCGAGGAAAGTTTGCTGCCGGGGCTCGGGCTCGGGCGTCAACCCGTCCTCGGAACTACGGCCAGGGCGCCACAACGCGCGCGGTAAGGACCCTTTGGCGCTATCGCAACCGTGATCGCGGCGGTCAACGCGCCGCTGCCGCCCGATAGTCTCCTGGATTGTTGGTCACGTTCGCAGTCCTCCTCAAGGCCCGATTCCTCGTCGGCCCTGGGGCAGACCCTAAACTCGCACGCTGTTCAACAGTTCAGTGTCGCGGAGTGCGTGGATGGAGAAAAGCGTGGCGAACCGGCCACCCGCAGTGGTGCTTCTGAGCGGAGGGCTCGATTCCTCGACCGTGCTGGCGATCGCGCGCGAACGGGGGTTTGATCCCTGCGCGCTGAGTTTTCGCTATGGGCAGCGGCATGTGCAGGAGCTGAATGCGGCCGATGTGATCGTGCGCAGCCAGGGCGTGTCGAAGCATGTCACCGCGCAGATCGATCTGCGCGCCTTCGGCGCCTCGGCGCTGACCGCCGACATCGCCGTGCCGAAGGACCGAAGCGCTGACGAGATGTCGCACGGCATCCCGATCACCTACGTGCCGGCGCGCAACACCGTGTTCCTCAGCTTCGCACTGGCCTGGGCGGAAACGCTGGGCTCGACCGACATCTTCATCGGTGTGAATGCCCTCGACTATTCCGGTTATCCGGATTGCCGGCCCGACTACATCGCGGCCTTCGAAACGATGGCCAATCTGGCCACCCGCGCTGGCGTCGAAGGCACGCAGCGCCTGAAGGTCCACGCGCCGCTGATCGCGATGAGCAAGGCGCAGATCATCCAGGAGGGTCTGCGCCTGGGCGTCGACTACGCGCAGACCAGCAGTTGCTACGACCCGGGCGCTGATGGCAGGCCATGCGGTGGATGCGACTCCTGCGTGCTGCGTGCCAAGGGCTTCGCCGAGGCGGGCTCCGTCGATCCGCTGCTCGTGCGTTTCGGGTTGGTCTGAGCGTGACCACGTCCTTGCCCACAAGCACGGTGTTCTGTGCGCAGACCGGTTTCGAGGCCGCGCGGCAGATCGAGGCCTTGCCCGCAGGGCATCCCTCGGGCCGCTTGCACGGCCACGGATTCGTCGCCAAGTTGCGCTGTGCGCTGCCTGCAGGCTGGGCGGCGTTTCCGGGTGGCGAAGTCGAGCGCTTGCGCGACCAGCTCCAAGCCGGTGCGGCGCTGCTCGACCATCGCTTGCTCAACGAGCAGGTGTCCAACCCGACCGATGCGCATCTGGCGCGCTGGTTGCGCGACCGGCTTGATCTGCCCGGCCCGGTCGCGATCGGCGTGCAAAGCACTGCGCAGCGGGGCGCCCAGCTCGATGCAGCGGGCCGCGTCATGCTGTGGCGCCGCTATGCGTTCCAGTCGGCACACTGGTTGCCGAATGTGCCGCTGGGCCACAAATGCGGAAAGATGCATGGGCACGGCTTTGAGGCCGTGCTGCATGTGCGTGCAAGCGCCTCAGCCGGTGACACCAGCCTCAGTCACGACGACCTCGATGCGATCTGGGCACCACTGCACAGCCAGCTGAACTACGGCTGCCTGAACGACCTGCCCGGCCTCGCCAATCCGACAAGCGAATTGCTCGCCAGCTGGCTGTGGGAGCGCATGGCGCCGCAGTTGTCAGGTCTGGCGACCGTCACCGTGTACGAGACCGGCAGTTGCGGTGCGGTGTTCGACGGCGTGCTCCACCGCATCTGGAAGGAGATGACTTTGGACGCCGCAGTGCAACTGCGGCAGGCGCCCGACGGCAGCGGTTTGCGCCGCCTGCACGGCCACACCTACACGATGCGTCTGCATCTGGCGGCACCGCTCGATGATCTGCTGGGCTGGGCGGTGGATTTCGGCGACGTGAAGTCGGCGTTCAATCCGATATTCCGGCAGCTCGATCACCAACCCATCCATGAAATTGCCGAGCTCGCCGATGGCGACACGGCGCGCATCGCAGGCTGGATCGCGCAGCAGGCACGCCGCGAGTTGCCTCAGCTCGACCGGGTCGATCTGTTCGAAACCCCCGGGTGCGGCGCCATCGTGGCGGTGGGCGGCGTCACGCTGACCGGGCCCATGTGACCATGAGCCATCGCCCATGACCTACTCCGTCAAGGAGGCCTACTACACGCTGCAAGGCGAGGGCGGCCAGAGCGGGCGCGCGGCGGTGTTCTGTCGCTTTGCCGGCTGCAACCTCTGGTCGGGCCGTGAGGTCGATCGCGCCACTGCGGTGTGCAGCTTCTGCGATACCGATTTCGTCGGTACCGATGGCCCGGGCGGCGGCAAGTTCGACACCCCCGTTGCGCTGGCCAAACACATCGCGCAGCACTGGCCTGCGGGCTTGCCCGGCAGGCCGCTGGTGGTGTGCACCGGCGGCGAGCCGCTGCTGCAGCTCGACGAGCCGCTGATCGACGCACTGCACGCGCTGGGCTTCGAGGTCGCCGTCGAAACCAATGGCACGCAGCCGGCCCCTGCGGGCCTGGACTGGATCTGCGTCAGCCCGAAGGCCGATGCGCCATTGGTGCTGACGCGCGGCCATGAGCTGAAGCTGGTCTACCCGCAACCTGCCGCGCTGCCCGAGCGCTTCGCAGCGCTCGACTTCGAGCTCTTTTTTCTGCAGCCGATGGACGGCCTCGAACAGCGCCGCAACACGCGGCTGGCCATCGATTACTGTCTCGCGCATCCGCAATGGCGGCTCAGCGTGCAGACGCACAAGACCGTGGGCATCCCCTGACTTCTTCTCAACGAGTTCCCGCCATGTCGCGAAACACCAAGAACATCAAACCCGAACCCTCTCGGCAACGCGCCGCGCCGATCAATCCGCCGACCGCGCCTTCGAAAGACCTGCATGTGTTTCCGAACCCGGCCCCGGAGCGTGACTACGCGATCCAGTTCCAGATTCCCGAGTTCACGTGCCTGTGCCCGCTGACCGGCCAGCCGGACTACGCGCACTTCGTGATCGACATGGTGGCCGACAAGCTCTGCGTCGAACTCAAGAGCCTGAAGATGTACATGTGGAGCTTCCGCAACGAGGGCGCCTTCCACGAGAAGGTGACCAACGACATCCTGACCAAGATCGTCGCCGTCACCCAGCCGCGCTACGCGCGCATCACGGCGCGCTGGTATGTGCGCGGCGGCATCTACACCAACGTGGTGGCCGAGCACCGCAAGAAGGGCTGGAAGCCCGCGACGCCGGTGGTGCTGCCCGAGCATCCCGGCGAGACCGGCCTGCGTGGCTGAGCGGGCGATGCACAACGCCCGACGTCTGCTGGCTGCCCTGTGGCTGTGTGCCTGCGGCACCAGTCAAGCCCTCGTGCTGCCCGACGGCTTGGCCATCGATCCGCCTGCATCGATCGACCTGACGCAGCAAGTCGTCCCGTCGGTGAACCAGCAGAAGCAGGTGCTTGCGGCGTGGGACGGCGACACCTTGCGCTACCTGATCACCGTGGAAAAACTGCCATCGGACGCGCCGCAGGCCCAAGCCTATTTCTACCAACTGGTGGCCGATCTGCGTGCTGCAGACACCGTCGTCGAGACCGGCAAGCGCGGCGAGTACCAGTCAGCGTCGGGCTGGCGCGGCAACTACGTGGTGCTGAAGTCGCATGCAAAGACGCAATCGCGCGTTGACCTGACGGTGGCCCACTATGTCACCGACGGCAAGGTCGCCTTCGTGGCATTCGCCCGGCAGATTGGCGCCGCCTCGGCCGATCCGCTCATCGACGAAACGGTCAGCCTGTTCCAGACGGCCCACCTCGGCATCCCCGAAGTGCCAGCCGCCGAGCCAGCGAGCGCAGGCAAGCCCTAGGGCGGTTCTGAGAAACGGGGAGCGGACAGCGGCGCGTTGTGTCAGCGGTGCAGCCAGCGCGCGTGCAGCCAGCGGGCTGCCACATCGAGCGCGTAGCCCAGCGCACCGATCAGCACGATGGCGGCCATCAGTTCGTCGTAGGCCAGCCGGTCTCTGGTGTCGAGAATGAAGTAGCCCAAGCCAGCCGACACGCCCAGCATTTCGGCCGGCACCAGCACGATCCAGATGATGCCGATGGCCAGTCGCACGCCGGTCAGGATCTGTGCTGTGATCCCGGGCAGCACCACGCGCAGCACGGTTTCACGACGTGTGGCCGACAGGCTGCGCGCCAGCAGCAGCCAGTTGGGATCGAGCTGGGCCACGCCGGCGGCGGTGTTCAGCAGCATCGGCCACACTGCCGCGAAGGCGAGCAGGAAATACACCGGCGCGTCGCCCACGCCGAGCACCATCACGGCGATCGGCATCCACGACAGTGGCGACACCATGCGCAGGAACTGGAAAAGCGGCGTGGTGCCTTCGGCAAAGCGCCTGGACAAGCCGGTCAGCACACCCAGCGGCACACCGATGGCCACCGCCAGGCCCAGACCGACCGCCACGCGCTGCAAGCTGGTGACCACGTGCGGCCACAACTCTCCACTGGCCAGCAAGCGCGCCAGCGCCTGCAGCGCGGGCCAGGGCGCGAACGACTCCGCTATGGGCGTGCGCAAGATGAGCAGCTGCGCACCGATCCACCACAGGACCACGGCCAGTGCCAGGCCGACCCAGGGCAGCAGCCGGTGCCAGTGCGGCACCGCCGGCGGCGCCGACTCCACGGCATCGACGGGGGCTGCGTTGGCCAAATCGCTCACGTCGCGCTCCTCAAACCTGCACCATTTCCTTGCGCAGCAAGTTGGCGGGCAGGCCGAACACCTGCGGGCCACCCACTGCGGTCAGCGACTTGCGCACGAAACGGTCATCGACCAAATCACCGGCAACGAACTTCGGATCCAGCGCTTCAAGGAATCGGGTGTCCCCCTCGACCTTGGTCTGCCGGATCGCGCGCACCAGCTCTTCGGTGTAGCTGGCAAACGGGTACGGCTGGAAGTCGATGCGCCGCTGCGCCCAGCCCTTGTGACGCACCACCCCGCTGGCTTCGTAGCTCGCGTAGTCGGTGGCCGCCAGCACCTTGGTCAGCGTGCGCAGCGGGTGCGGCGTGTAGCGGCCCTCGCCACTGGTTGACAGCAGCCGGGCGGCATCGGTCTGGTTGTCGCGCGTCCACAGCTGCGCCTTCACGATGGCGGTGGTCACACGCTGCGCCCACTCTGGACGCTCGACCAGATCGCGCTCGGCCAGGAACGTCACGCAGCAGGCGTGGTTCTTCCAGACGTCGCCCGAAAAGCGCAATACCTTGCCCACGCCGGCGATCTCGGCAGCGGCGTTGAAGGGGTCGGCCACGATGAAGCCTGCGATCGAGCCGGCGGCCAGCGCCGACACCATCTCGGCCGGCGGCATCACGATCAGGTTGACCTCGTTGGGCGCGGTCTGGGCATCGCGTGCGCGCGTCACCGCCACCAGATTGTTGGCGCGCAGGATCTGCTGCAGCAGCACGTTGTGGATCGAGTACCAGAACGGAATCGCTACCGTGCGCCCCCCGAGTTCGGCCACGCTGTTGATGCTGGGTGCCACCGTCAGCGCTGAGCCGTTGACGTGGTTCCAGGCCACGATCTTGGCCGGGAACTTCGAACCGTAGCGCACCCACAGTGCAGCTGGGGTCAGCAGGTGAATCACGTTGACCTGGCCCGATACGAAGGCTTCGACGATCTGCGCCCAGCTGCGGAACAGCCGTGGCGCTTCGGCGCGCAGGCCTTCGGCTTCGTACATCTTGCGGCTGTGGGCCACGAGCAGCGGCGTGGCATCGGTGATCGGCAGGTAGCCGATCTTGACCGGCTGGTCATCGCCCTTGAAGGCCTGCGCTCGCGCATCGCCGGCGCTCAGCAGCGGCGCAGCCACCGCTGCGGTGGCCAGCGCGCCCAGACGCAGCATGTCGCGCCGCGTCAGACCGCAGCCGCAATCCGATGAGGCGCAGATGTGCGTGTAGCGCGAGGCCATGGAGGTGTCGATGATCGTCATGGGAGCTTTCTTCGAGGCGGGGTGGATTCAGGAGTGGCGAAGCGAGTGCAGGGCGGCCAGGATGTCAAGCCGCAGCGCGGTCACTTCGGCGGGATGGTCTTCGCGCGGGCGCTCGATAGACACCGACCATTCGTGCAGTACGCGCGCCGGATGCGCGGGCTGCGTGCGCCCCATCAGCAAGATGCGATCGGCGACCAGGATGGCCTCGTCGATGTCGTGCGTGACCAGCAGCGCTGCGGTGTGCCAGCGATGCACCAGTTCAACCAGCAAGGTCTGCATCTCGGCGCGAGTGATCGCATCAAGCGCCGAAAAAGGCTCGTCGGCCAGCAGCAGCTGAGGCTCGCGCGCCAGGGCGCGGGCCAGCGCCACGCGCTGCGCCATGCCACCCGACAACTGCGCGGGGTAGAGCTTGTCGTGGCCCGACAGCGACACCGCCTCAAGCGCCTCGCGCACACGCGCTTCAAGCGCTGCCCGGTCGATCTCGGGCTGGTGCGAAAAATCAAGGCCGAAGCCCACGTTGCCCACGACGTTGAGCCACGGCAGCAGGCTTGGTTGCTGGAACACCAGCGCCGCCCGGGGGTGCGGCGATGTCAGTGGCTCGCCCAGAAACTCGACCTCGCCACGGGTCGGCTCGGCGAGCTTGGCGAGCACGCGCAGCAGCGAAGACTTGCCACAACCACTGCCGCCGAGCAACGCGACGATTTCGCGCGGGCGCACGTCGAGCGACACCGCCTCGAAGATGGGTTGGCCCTTGCCGTACGCAAAAGCCAGATCGCGACCGCTCAGCGCGTACGGCGCCATCGGCGCCGCCTCGACCCTGGCGTGCATCACCGCGGGCGGACGGCCTGTCGGGCCGTCGGGTGTCTGAAAGGGTGGGGCGTCATCAGTGAATCTGGAATGAAAGGCAAAACTCGCGATTGTTCCACTGCTCGACGAGCGGCGTGAAGGCGCGACATCACGAGGGCCCCGGACTGTGCCGTCACGGCAAGCGTCAGGCAAAGAATATTTGCGACTATCCATAGAGCAAACATGTCGATCGGCGTGCGCCGGCCACCGTACGTCGCCCTGACGCCCGCATGGTGCGGCGCGGTGCATAAAATGGAGGGTTCGTCAGATGGACGGCAACCGAGGCCTCGCGTCTGAAGGTCATCGCGTCCGCGGCGCTTCAAGGCGCTCTCAACAATTTCCGGAGACTCAGCTCATGTCATCGACCGACAACACGACCAGCACCGTCAAGACTTACCTGCGTCCGATCGACCGCGACGGCCTGCTGGCCTTTGCCGAGAAGGGCCGCAACAACCCCTCCTCACGCGGCACCAACAAGGTCCACACTGTCGTCGAAGGCCAGTACCGCACGCTGAGCTATGTGGGTAACCATGCTCCAGTGGTGGTTGACGAGCCGCCTCACCTGTTCGGCCAGGACACCGCACCGGCGCCCGGCGAGATCGTGTTGTCGGCATTGGGCGGGTGCCTCGCCGTGGGCATCACAGCCGTGGCCACCTGGAAGCAGGTGAATTTGAGCAAGCTCGAACTGTTTCTGGAAGGCGACATCGGCAACCCTGCTGCGTGGGGAGCCGGTGGCGCGCTGAAGGCGCCGGCCGACATGGGCTTTCAGGCGGTCCGTGTGAAGGTGGTCATCGAAGGCGACGCCACTCGCGAAGTGCTCGACGAGATCGTGCAGCACGCCAACATGTATTCGCCTGTGGCCAACAGCGTACGCAA
>CANHOE010000002.1 GCA_947462175.1 Burkholderiales bacterium
AGATCCGTCAAGCGCATGTCTGCCACTTCAATCGGGAAGCGGCCGGGGCGGTTGACCTGCCCGAGCACGCTGGCCTGGTTGCCACGCACCTGCAGCACGACGATCGTGACTTGCGGCTGCTTGACGAAATTGCCGCTGCGCAAGCCATCGCCAATGAGCTTTTCTGCTGCGGTGACACCGAGGCCGCCCAAGCGGATGGTGCCCAGAAGCGGGTAGGTGATGATGCCGGCTTCGGTGATGCGCGTTTCGAGTGTCAGGTCGGGGTTCTGATAGACGCTGATGCGGACGACATCACCAGAGCCGATCTTGTATTCATTGGCGGCTGGCGCCGTGCTGGCGGCAGGCGCAGTCTGCGCTTGCGTCAACGGTGAAATCGAACAGAAGGCAGCTGCGGTGGCTGCCGCCAGCAGCGCCGATTTCAAGGTGTGTTTCATCACTTGATGCCCATACCTTTGCTGATGTCGCTGGCACTCAGACCACCCTCGGAAGCGGCCGGGGCCGGTGCAGCGATCGGTGCAGGTGCTGCAGTCGGAGCAGCGGAGGCCGCCTCAGCTGGCGCCTGCGCGAACTTGCCCTCGTATTCGATCTTGGCTGCGGTGCGCAAGGCCTTGATGTCGGATTCGATGAGCTTGCGTTTGGCCTCGTTCAACAAGAACTGCTCAATGGCCGGCTTGGCGCGTGCTTCATCCACCGGCTCGGAGCGCGAGCCCGCGAGAAGCACCACCTGCGCACCGGTGGCCGACGGCAGCAGTACCGCCTGCCCATCATTGAGTTTCGAAAAAGTGTCCAGCAGGTTCAGCGGCAATTGCTCGGCCGGGCGCACCGCCTGGTTGCCCGAGAACCGATAGCCGTTGGCTTTCAGATATTCGACGAAATCGTTGATGCTCTTGGCTGCGCCGAGCTGCTCGCGCAAGGCCGGCATTTGCTCGGGCTTGGCCTCGATGACGATTTCTTGGAGGCTGTAGATGCGTCGAGCCGAGAACAGCGCTGGCTTGGCGTCGTAGTAGGCCTTGATGTCGGCATCGGTCGGCTTCGAGACAGCTTCACCGGTCTTCTCGATGTAGGCACGCGCAATGATTTCACGCTTGGCGGCTTCCATCTGCTGAACCACGCGTGGTTCGCGATCGAGCTTCAGCTCTTCGGCTTTCTGTACGGCCAGCTCCTGGTCGATCAGGCGTTCGAGGATCTGCTTGCCGGCGGCTTCTGCCTGCTCTGGCTGCAGTCCGCGCTGCTGCTGCAGCACGAAGTTGATCTGGTGAACGGTGATCTCTTCCTTGTTGACCTTGGCAGCAGTCTGCGAGGCGGCTTTTTCTTTCTTCTCACCGCAAGCTGAGAGCAGTACCAGGGAGGCAGCCACTGCCAGCAAGGTGACGCGACCACCGAATCGGCTTTCGCGGTGGTGGCCGCGTCCGTCAAGACTCGAAATCATTCAGGGTATCTCCAGGGGCTGAGAAATGTGCGGCGTCAAACCGCCGTGGTCGCGACATCAGGTCGCAAACCAGTGTAGCCCTGGAGCATGACATTTCAGCTACCCCGGAACGCGGGCGAAGCTATATGGCAATGCGGAAAAACGTGAATATGTAGCAGTCTGTAAGTGTGTAACTGCCGTTACTCAGCATTTGATGCCGACATGCAGCGCGACGATGCCCGCGCTGAGGTTATGCACATCGACGTGGGCGAATCCGGCGACCTTCATCATGGCCTTCAGCGCGTCCTGATCGGGGTGCATGCGGATCGACTCGGCAAGGTAGCGGTAGCTGTCGGCATCGTCGGCGACCCACTGGCCGATCTGTGGCAGCACCTTGAATGAATACCAGTCGTAGACTTTCTCGAGCGGCTTCGCGACTTTCGAGAACTCAAGCACCAGGAGCTTGCCGCCTGGGCGCAGCACGCGGTTCATCTCGGCCAGGGCGCGGTCCTTGTGAGTCATGTTGCGCAAGCCGAAGGCGACCGACACCAGATCGAAGGTGTTGGCAGCGAACGGCAGCGTCTCGGCATCGCACAGTGCGGTGGGCAGCAGTACGCCAGAGTCGGTGAGACGATCGCGCCCTTGGCGCAACATGGCTTCGTTGATGTCGGTGTGCACCACGGTGCCACTGGCGCCGACCTTCTTGTGGAACGCTGCCGCGAGGTCGCCGGTGCCACCGGCAATGTCGAGCACGCGGTCCCCGGGCCGTGCATTCGCCACGGCGATGGTGTAGGTCTTCCAGGCGCGGTGCAGGCCCATCGACATCAGGTCGTTCATGACGTCGTAGCGCGAGGCCACCGAGTCGAACACGCCTCGAACACGGCGGGCCTTCTGGGACTCGTCGACCGACTTGAAACCGAAATGGGTGTTGCTCACGGCGTGCCTTGGTGTGTGTTCAGTGGCTGCTGCAGGCCGAGCCGGCAGGTGCGTTCATCTGCGCGTCGCGGCTCATGCCGGCTGCGGCGAGGCGTTCTTCGTACTGCTTCCACAGCTCGGCCTGCTGCGAGCCGAGAAAGTGCAGGTAGTCCCAGGAGTAGATGCCAGTGTTGTGCCCGTCGGAGAAGGTGGGCAGCACCGCGTAGTTGCCGACGGGCTCCAGAGCCACCACGACGACGTCGCGCTTGCCGGTTTGCAGCACCTCCTGGCCAGGCCCATGGCCTTTCACCTCGGCAGACGGCGAGTACACCCGCATCAACTCGAAAGGGATGCGGAAATCGCTGCCGTCGGCGAACCCGATCTCGAGCACGCGTGACTGCTGGTGCACGGTAACGCCGGTGGGTTGTGGGGTGCTGGCAGTGAGTCCGGCCATGGTGAGGGCTTTTGCGCTGGGGATCGTCGCAGTGTATCGAAGGGCCAATGGGGAAGGACGGTGCTCACGCGCACTGGAAAGCATGCTGCAGGGCCGCCTTCATGTGTGCATCCAGCTCGTTGAGCCCGATCTTCAGCAAGCTGCTGGCGTCTGCCTGCTCACGCTGCGGTACACCCCAGACCGGCTGCGGAAAGTGGCTGTCGGCCTCGAAGCGCGCAATCACATGCCAGTGCAGGTGCGGCACCACGTTTCCCAAAGCGGCGAGGTTGATCTTGGCGGGCTGCAGCGCGGTGATCAAGACCTGTTCCACGGTGCAAACCACTTCCATGCATTCGCTGCGCTGCGCAGACGACAACGCACTGAATTCGGAAACATGCTCGTTCCACACGACGCGGTAGAACGCCGGGAAGGCCGCATCTTCGGCGCGGATCACTCGCCACTGCTGGCTGCGAGCGATCAGGACCCCGCCTGCCTCAGCGCACAGCGGGCAGCTGGTTGGCATGAGCGTGGTCACGAATCAAGTCTCTCTTGAAGTGTCATCAAGCTTGGCACACGCCCACTCCTCAGTACCAATGAAAAAGGCGGTGCATTTGCACCGCCCTCGTTTTAGCAGAGTTGCTGTTCAGCAACTCGCGGCTATCAGTATCAGCTTTGCTTGCGGCGTGAAGCCATGAAGCCGATCACGCCAAGACCAGCCAGCATCAGAGCGTAGGTTTCTGGTTCAGGAATCGGAGCTGTCTCAGCAACGAAACCGCCAGCGTAGAAACCGCCAGTCTCACCCGTTGCGAAGCCCAACACGTTCAAAGCGTAAGAGCCCGCGGACAGGCCACTGAAACTGAATCCGGTCGACGGGGTGGAGTCGGAGCCGATCACAGCAAATGAGGCGTCCTGCAACGTGACCGTCAGGCCCAGGATGTTGTACGGCCCGAAGTTAACGGCCACAACATTGCCTGACAGGCTACCCGGATCTGCCAGCGTGAACGAGAACACGTCCTGGAAGATGCCAGACGGCACGATATTGCTGACGGCAATCGGGGTGTCATCGATTGTGCCTAGGGCGCCGGGGCCCACTGCAAATGCGGAACCGCTGACGACCATGACGGCCGCTGCAGCGATGTGCTTGAGTTTCATTGAGCGTACTCCTGAGGAAGGGTTAGAGGCAAAGCAACCGATTTCTCAGCGCTGATCTGGTTGTACGGGAATACCCAAGCCGCGGGCACCCTCCATTCGCGGGGGTAACCCCAAACAACCGTAACAAAAGGCTGCTATGAAGTCGGCCGCACGGGACAGCAGAGCCGGGGCAGGTCATGCCGCGTAAAGGCATGTCGACACCATCGCGCGACCACTGGCCGCCTTTACACCAGCACCCGCTCGATACCGCCCTGGTTGGCACGCGCGACGTACTCCGGCATCCAGTCGGGGCCGAGCAGCTGGTTGGCCATCTCGACGACGATGTAATCCGCTTCGAGCAGGCCGTTCTGCAAGTCCCCGGTGTAGCGGCTGAGCCCTTGCAGGCAGCTCGGGCAGGAGGTGAGCACCTTGACCGCACCGGTTTCGGCCACTGCACCAGTCTTGCGCAGCGCGGCCTCGTCCTTGCGGAGTTCCTCTTCCTTGCGGAAGCGGATCTGAGTGCTGATGTCGGGGCGCGTCACGCCCAGTGTGCCGCTTTCGCCGCAGCAGCGCTTGGCGTCGATGACGTTCGCGCCGAGCAGGCCCTTGACCGTCTTCATCGGTTCCTGCAGCTTCATCGGGCTGTGGCAGGGATCGTGATACAGGTAGCCGCCCTGCCCTGGCAAGGTGATGTTCTTCTCGAGCAGGTATTCGTGGATGTCGATGATCCGGCAGCCGGGGAAGATCTTGTCGAACTGGTAGCCCTGCAGCTGGTCGTAGCAGGTGCCGCAGCTGACCACCACCGTCTTGATGTCGAGGTAATTCAGCGTGTTGGCAACACGGTGGAACAGCACCCGGTTGTCGGTGATGATCTTGTCGGCCTTGTCGAACTGGCCGCTGCCGCGCTGCGGGTAGCCACAGCACAGATAGCCAGGTGGCAGCACCGTCTGCACGCCGGCATGCCACAGCATCGCCTGCGTGGCCAGGCCCACCTGCGAGAACAGTCGCTCCGAACCGCAGCCCGGGAAATAGAACACCGCTTCGGTCTCGGACGTGGTCGTGGCCGGGTTCCGGATGATCGGGACGTAGTCCTTGTCCTCGATGTCAAGCAAGGCGCGCGCCGTCTTCTTTGGCAGGCCGCCGGGCAGCTTCTTGTTGATGAAGTGGATGACCTGTTCCTTGATCGGCGCGGTGCCGACCGTGGCCGGCGGCAGTGCCGTCTGCTTGCGGGCCAGACGCTGCAACAGGTCGTTCGCCAGGCGCTGCGCCTTGAAGCCGATGCCGACCATCGCGCCACGCATCAGGTTGATCGTCTGCGGGTTGGTCGCGTTGAGGAAGGTCATCGCGACCGCGTTGCCCGGGCGGAAGCTCTTCTTGCCCATCTTGCGCAACAGGTTGCGCATGTTCATCGACACCTCGCCGAAGTCGATCTTGACCGGGCACGGGCTCAGGCACTTGTGGCACACGGTGCAGTGGTCGGCGACGTCTTCGAACTCTTCCCAATGACGCAGGCTGATGCCGCGGCGGGTCTGCTCCTCGTACAGGAAGGCCTCGACCAGCAGCGAGGTCGCGAGGATCTTGTTGCGCGGGCTGTACAGCAGGTTGGCGCGCGGCACATGGGTGGCGCACACCGGCTTGCACTTGCCGCAGCGCAGGCAGTCCTTGACGCTGTCGGCGATGGCGCCGATGTCGCTCTGCTGCATGATCAGTGACTCGTGGCCCATCAGCCCGAAGCTCGGCGTGTAGGCCTGGCTCAGGTCCGACGGCCGCAACTCAGCGGCGCTGCCGAGTTCGGCCACATCGGCGCGGCCCACGCCGCCCCGGATCAGCTTGCCCTTGTTGAAGCGGCCTTGGGGATCGACGCGCTGCTTGTAGGCGGCGAAGTCGGCCAGCTCGGCGTCGGTCATGAATTCGAGCTTGGTGATGCCGATGCCATGCTCGCCGGAGATCACGCCATCGAGCCGGCGCGCCAGGTTCATGATGCGCGTGACCGCTTCGTGCGCGGTCTGCAGCATCTCGTAGTCGTCGCTGTTGACGGGGATGTTGGTGTGCACATTGCCGTCGCCGGCATGCATGTGCAGCGCGATCCAGACCCGGCCGTGCAGCACTTCCTTGTGGATCGCCTGACAGGCGTCGATGACCGGCGAGAGCGCGGCACCGGCAAAGATGGTCTGCAGCGGTGCGCGAACCTGCTGCTTCCACGACGCACGCAGCGTGTGGTCCTGCAGCTTCTGGAAGTAGCTGGGTTCGCCCACCCCGGTGTCGAGGTGCGTCATCCAGTGCTGCCACAGCGCACGCACCTCGTCGATCAGCGTGAGCGCCTGCTGCACGCGGTCTTCGAGCAACTCGGCCGACGGGATGTCGACCGCATCGTCGCCCTTGCCCAGCGGCAACTGGCCCTTGCGGAAGAAGGCCTCCAGCGCGTCGAGCAGCGCCAGCTTGTTGCGCAGGCTGAGCTCGATGTTGATGCGCTCGATGCCTTCGGTGTACTCGCCCATGCGCGGCAGCGGGATCACCACGTCCTCGTTGACCTTGAAGGCGTTGGTGTGCTTGCTGATCGCCGCGGTGCGCTTGCGATCGAGCCAGAACTTCTTGCGCGCCTCGGGGCTGACCGCAACGAAACCCTCGCCGGCACGGCTGTTCGCGATGCGGATTACTTCGCTGGTGGCTCGCGCGACCACGTCGGCATCGTCGCCGGCGATGTCGCCGAACAGCACCATCTTCGGCAGGCCGTTGGCGTTGGCACCCACATGCGCACGCTTGCTCTTGGTGGCGTAGCCAACCGCCTTCAGGTAGCGGTCGTCGAGGTGCTCGAGGCCTGCGAGCACCGCGCCACCGGCTTTCGCCTGGGCGAACATGTAGTCCTTGATCTCGACGATGCTGGGCACCGCGTCCTTCGCGTTGCCGAAGAATTCCAGGCACACGGTGCGGATGTGCGCCGGCATCTTGTGGACGATCCAGCGCGCGCTGGTGATGAGGCCGTCGCAGCCTTCCTTCTGGATGCCCGGCAGACCAGCGAGGAACTTGTCGGTCACGTCCTTGCCCAGGCCTTCCTTGCGGAAGGTGGCGCCGGGGATGTCGAGCCGCTCGGTGCGCTCCAGCGTCTTGCCGCTGGCGTCGAAGTACTTCAGCTCGAAGCTCGCGACCGGGGCGTCGTGGATCTTGCCGAGGTTGTGGTTCAGGCGCGTGACTTCGAGCCACTTGGCCTCGGGCGTGACCATGCGCCATGAAGCGAGGTTGTCGAGCGCGGTGCCCCACAGCACGGCCTTCTTGCCGCCGGCATTCATCGCGATGTTGCCGCCGATGCAGCTGGCCTCGGCCGAGGTCGGGTCGACCGCGAACACGTAGCCGCCGCGCTCGGCCGCATCGGCCACGCGCTGCGTGACGACGCCGGCTTCGCTCCACACCGTGGCCACGGGCTGCTCGATGCCGGGCAGCTGGCGCATCTCGACCTCGCTCATCGCCTCGAGCTTCTCGGTGTTGATGACCGCGCTGCTCCAGGTCAGCGGGATCGCGCCACCCGTGTAACCGGTACCGCCGCCACGCGGGATGATGGTCAGGCCGAGCTCGACGCAGCCCTTGACCAGTGCGGCCATCTCGGCTTCGGTGTCGGGCATGAGCACGACGAAGGGGTACTCGACACGCCAGTCGGTGGCGTCGGTGACATGTGACACGCGCGACAGCGCATCGAACTTGACGTTGTCGGCCGCAGTGCAGCGGCGCAGCGTCTTGGTCGCGCGTCTGCGCAGGCGGGCTACTTCGTCGAACTGGTCGGCAAAGCGCTGGACCGCAGCCTTCGCGCAGGTGATCAATTCGTTGACTTCAGTGTGGTGCGCTCCGTCGCTGGGCTTGGCCCGCGCCTCCACCTCGCTGAGCCGGTGGTGCAGCGCGTCGATCAGCAACTTGCGACGCTTCGGGTTGTCGAGCAGGTCGTCCTGCAGGTAGGGGTTGCGCTGCACCACCCAGATGTCGCCGAGCACCTCGTAGAGCATGCGCGCCGAACGACCTGTCTGGCGCTCGCCGCGCAGCCGGCCCAGCAGTTCCCAGGCACGCGCGCCGAGCAGCCGCAGCACGATCTCGCGATCAGAGAACGAGGTGTAGTTGTACGGAATCTCGCGCAGGCGAGGCGAGCCGGTTTCGGCGCGGGTCGCAGACACCAATTCGGTCAGGGACGTGGGTGCGTTCATGGATGATGCGAGGGGCGAGGGGCAAGGGGCGCTGTCCGGCCAGGCCGAACGCGCCCGAGTGGCACACGCGTTGCGAGAATGCCTGATTGTCGTTGGTCACCGGCCAAAACCGCGATGTGGGGGCTCCATGACATGGCAAACGCGCCTATCGCTGTTGCGCGGGCGCACCCCCCACAGCCCCCCCGCCTGTCAACTGCGGTAGTCGGCGTTGATCTTCACGTAGTCGTAGCTGAGATCGCAGGTCCACACCGTGGTGGTGGCGCCGCCGCGGTTCAGGTTCACACGCACCGTGATCTCGCTCTGCTTCATCACCCGCTGGCCGTCTTCTTCGCGGTATGACGGGAGGCGTCCGCCGCGGGCGACCACCTGCACGTCGTCGAGGTGCAGGTCAATCAGCGTCTGGTCCAGATCGGCGATGCCCGCATAGCCAACCGCCGCCAGGATGCGGCCCAGGTTCGGGTCGCTAGCGAAAAATGCCGTCTTGACCAGCGGTGAGTGGGCAATGGCATACGCCGCCAGCTGGCATTCGCCCTCGGTGGCGCCGCCGTCGATCTGCACCGTAATGAACTTCGTGGCGCCCTCGCCGTCACGCACGATGGCCTGGGCCAACTGGGTCGCGACAGTGATGACGGCCTCGCGCAACACCGCGCCGTCGCCGGTGTCGAGCTGCGTGATCGGCGCATGGCCGGCCTGCTGCGTAGCGATCAGCACGAAGGAGTCGTTGGTGGACGTATCGCCGTCGATCGTGATGCGGTTGAAAGAGCGATCGGCCGCATCACGCACCAAGGTGTCCAGCAGTCCGGGAGCCAGCACCGCATCGGTGGCGACGAAGCCCAGCATCGTGGCCATGTTCGGGCGGATCATCCCGGCGCCCTTGCTGATGCCGGTGACGGTGACCGTCTTGCCACCGATCTGAACCTGTACCGAGGCTGCCTTGGGCAGCGTGTCGGTGGTCATGATGGCTTCGGCGGCTTGTGCCCAATGGTCGGCCTGCCGATCGGCCAGGGCTGCAGGCAGACCGGCTTCAATGCGGTCGTTGGGCAGCGTCTCCATGATGACGCCAGTGGAGAACGGCAGCACCTGGTCGGGCTTGACGCCGAGGTGCGAGGCCAACGCCACACAAGTCGAGCGCGCACGCGCCAGACCGTCTTCACCGGTGCCGGCATTGGCGTTGCCGGTGTTGACCAGAATTGCGCGAATGCCTGGCGCCGCGCCACGGTCGATCGCCAGGTGCTGCCGGCACAACTGCACCGGTGCCGCGCAGAAGCGGTTGCGTGTGAACACGCCCGCCACCTGAGAGCCTTCGGCCAAGGTGACGACCAGCACATCGCGCCGGTTGGCCTTGCGCACGCCGGCCATCGCGGTACCTAGCTGCACGCCCGGGACGGGCTTCAGATCGGCGGGATTCGGTGCTTGCAGATTGACGGGCATCGCAGATTCCTCAGGGTCACGCTGGACCCGTCCCAGTGGCTCTCAGACCAACTTGCCGTGACAGACCTTGTACTTCTTGCCGCTGCCGCAAGGGCATGGTTCGTTGCGGCCGACGCGGAGCACTTCTCCCGCAGACGTCTGGGCGCGCTGCGACATCTCGGCGGCGACTTGCGCTGCCGGGTCGGCGCCTGCTGCAGGTTCCGACGACAGGCTGCCGTCCTCGTTCGAATGGGTGTAGGTGACGTTGGCGATGCGCTCTGCTCGCTGCTCGATGGCCTCGGCGGCCTGGGCCACTTCTTCGGCCGAGCGGATGTGCACTGTCATCAGCGTGCGCGTCACGTCCATCTTGATCACGTCAAGCAGCTGGCTGAACAGTTCGAAGGCTTCGCGCTTGTATTCCTGTTTCGGGTTCTTCTGCGCATAGCCACGCAGGTGGATGCCCTGGCGCAGGTAGTCGAGCGCGGCGAGATGTTCGCGCCAGTGCTGGTCGATGGACTGCAGGAAGATCATCCGCATGAAGGGCTGGAACTGCTCGGCGCCGACCAGCTTGAGCTTGGCATCGAACAGCTCGTCAGCCGCCTTCGAAACGCGCTCGACCAGGTCTTCGTCGGTGATCGAATCGCTGGCCTCAACTTCGGCCTTCAGCGGCAGATCGAGCTGCCACTCCTCGCGCAGCACCTTCTGCAGAGCATCGAGCTCCCACTGCTCCTCCAGGCTCTCGACGGGTACATGGGTGCGCACCACATCGGCCATCGTGCTGCGGCGCAGATTGCCGATCTGATCCGTCAGGCCCTGCGACTCGAGGATCTCATTGCGCTGCTGGTAGATGACCTTGCGCTGGTCGTTAGCAACGTCGTCGTACTCGAGCAGCTGCTTGCGCACATCGAAGTTGCGCGCCTCGACCTTGCGCTGCGCGCCTTCGATACTGCGGCTGACGATGCCGGCTTCGATGGCCTCGCCATCGGGCATCTTCAGGCGCTCCATGATGGATTTGACGCGCTCACCGGCGAAGATGCGCATCAGCGAGTCGTCGAGCGACAGGTAGAAGCGCGAGGAGCCCGGGTCGCCCTGGCGACCGGAGCGGCCGCGCAACTGGTTGTCGATGCGGCGCGACTCGTGGCGTTCGGTCGCGATGATGCGCAGGCCGCCTTCAGCCTTCACCCGGTCGTGCAGACCCTGCCATTCTTCGTTGAGTTGCTTGGCGCGCACCTGGAGGTCGGCTTCGCTGATGGCGGCATCGGCCTGAATCGCCTTGATCTGGTTCTCGACATTGCCCCCCAGCACGATGTCGGTACCGCGACCGGCCATGTTGGTCGCAATGGTGATCACACCGGGCCGGCCAGCCTGCGCGACGATCTCGGCTTCCCGGGCGTGCTGCTTGGCGTTGAGCACGTTGTGCGGGAGCTTCGCCTTTTGCAGAAGGCCGGAGATCAGTTCGGAGTTCTCGATCGAGGTGGTGCCCACCAGCACGGGCTGGCCGCGTTCGTGGCATTCGCGAATGTCGGCAATGACCGCATCGAACTTCTCGCGGCTGGTCTTGTAGATCAGGTCGAGCTCGTCCTTGCGCACCGTCGGGCGGTTCGGTGGGATGACCATCGTCTCCAGGCCGTAGATCTCCTGGAATTCGAAGGCCTCGGTGTCTGCCGTGCCGGTCATGCCCGACAGCTTGCCGTACATGCGGAAGTAATTCTGGAAAGTGATCGAGGCGAGTGTCTGGTTCTCGCTCTGGATCGGTACGCCTTCCTTGGCCTCGACGGCCTGATGCAGGCCATCGGACCAGCGGCGCCCGGTCATCAGCCGACCTGTGAACTCGTCGACGATGACGACCTCGGGACCGTCCTCGCCCTTCTGCACCACGTAATGCTGGTCGCGGTTGTACAGATGCGTGGCACGCAGCGCGGCGTACACATGGTGCATCAGCGCGATGTTGGCGGCGTCGTACAAGCTGGCGCCTTCGGCCAGGATGCCCGCTTCAGCGAGCAGACGCTCGGCGTTCTCATGGCCGTCTTCGGTCAGGTAGACCTGATGCGTCTTCTCGTCGACGGTGAAGTCGCCCGGCTCGATGACGCCTTCGCCAGTCCGCAGATCGAGTTCGCCGATCTGCTTCTTGAGGTGAGGCACCACCGCGTTGATGCGCACGTACATCTCGGTGTGGTCTTCGGCCTGGCCGCTGATGATCAGCGGGGTGCGCGCTTCGTCGATCAGGATCGAATCGACCTCGTCGACGATGGCGTATGACAACACGCGCTGCACGCGATCGGCGATGTCCTGCACCATGTTGTCGCGCAGGTAGTCGAAGCCGAATTCATTATTGGTGCCGTAGGTCACATCGGACGCGTATGCGGCCTGCTTTTCCTGGCGCTGCATGTGTGGCAGGTTGACGCCTACCGACAGGCCAAGGAAGTTGTACAGGCGGCCCATCCATTCGGCATCGCGCTTGGCCAGGTAGTCGTTGACGGTGACGACGTGCACGCCCTTGCCCGCGATCGCATTCAGGTAGACAGGGAGCGTCGCCATCAGCGTCTTGCCTTCGCCGGTGCGCATCTCGGCGATCTTGCCGTCGTGCAGCGTCATGCCACCAATCAACTGCACATCGAAATGGCGCATCTTCAACGCGCGCTTGCTGCCTTCACGAACCACGGCGAAGGCTTCGGGCAACAGTGCGTCGAGGCTCTCGCCTGCAGCGTGCCGCTGACGGAACTCGATCGTCTTGGCGGCCAGCGCCGCATCGTCCAGGGCCTCGAACTTGGATTCAAGGGAATTGACCTGCACGACCACCCGGCGGTATTGCTTGAGAAGCCGCTCGTTGCGACTGCCGAAAAGCTGTGTGAGTATCTTGGGCAACATGCGGCGTCAGAGGGAAGTGGGTGTCGCGACCGCCGGACCGTCGGGGCCGGGTGACGTGGCAAAGCCCCCGAGTTTACCGCCCGACCACGGCAGTCATCGCTGACTGCAGCGCGCCCCCGGTGGCATTTGTCGCCAACCGGTCTTCACTACACTGGCCCGAAGAATGAACAAGAACGCCGCCAGTGTCCCCGATGCCTTGCCGATCAGTCAGGCGCTGAATGCCAGCGCGTCGCTGTCGCTGCTGCGTCGCCGGCTCGAGGACTCGAGGCGCCGCCACGCGGCGGTGCTGCCTTGTCTGGCTGCGACACTCGCCCCGCATGTGACAGCGAGCCCGGTCGATGAAGGCGGTTGGACACTGATTGCCGCCAACGCCAGCGTGGCGGCAAAGTTACGGCAGCTTCAGCCGCGCATCGAACAGCGGTTGCTCGACTGTGGGTTTGCGGCGGTGCCGCTGAAGATCAAGGTGCGATCAACCTGATCTGTGGTTGGCCCTTCGTGCATGGGCCTTGTGGCAGATCGCTAAGCCAAGGATTCGGTGTACTTCTCAAGGAGTCCTGAATAGTGCGCCGCCCAGTCCTGGGTCATTTGCCCGCGCGACACAAACAGGGGAGTGGCCTCGGCGATGCGAAGTCGAATTGCCTTCGCTTCGGCTATTCCCGCAGCGTCACCTTTCTCCACCAGTCCCTTGCAGTACACGCATGCCATGTGGACTGCTGCGTGCTCTGGCGTTCCGTTCTCGTTCCAGATTTCACTCAAGGAGCTCAGATAGCTGATGAACGCAGGGAATGCCCGGTTCTTGCTCTTGTCAGTCTCGATGTCGAAGGACATTCGAAGAATCAGATCGACATCGGTATTGAACTTGGTTCGATCACGGAGGAGAAACATCGCGATTTCCTTACAGCAGAGACAGAAACGCATCGCCCTGGCGGCGATCTTCTCGAAATGGTGCCCCCGGCAGGAATCGAACCCGCGACCTTCGGTTTACAAAACCGCTGCTCTACCAACTGAGCTACAAGGGCAATCTGGAAATTCTAGTGGCGCCGACACCATCGATCGAAAGGTGCCGGCCATCCGTCATTTGATTCGCTTCAGGGTCGGTCTGCCGCCAGTCGGTGGGGTATCGGGCGGCGGATCCGCATCGGGGCCTGGCGCGTTCTTGCCCGCGGGCGTGGCACTGGGCGTTGCGGAAGGCTCATCGCGGTCGGTCGCAAGCCGCAGCACCGTGCCAGGTCGATCGGGCACGTCCTGAGCTGACGCCGCGGCCACCGAGGCAGCTGCGGAGGAGGCGGCTGGGACCGGAAACGCCATACCCTGCCCGTTCTCCCGGGCGTAGATCGCGATGACATGATCGACAGGCACCCAGATCTCGCGCGAGCTGCCGCCGAACCGCGCCTTGAACTCAATGCGTTCATTGCCCAGCTCCAGCGCCGTCGTGGCCTCGAAGCCGACGTTCAGCACGATTTCGCCGTTCTTCACATATTCCATCGGCACGCGCACCTGGGGTCCGACGATCACAGCGATGTAGGGCGTGAAGCCGTTGTCGGTGCACCACTCGTGCAGAGCCCGTATCAGGTACGGGCGCGTTGACGAACCGTTGTTACCGATCAGCGGTGGTGCAGGCGGTTGTGTCATCAATGCGAACCGGCGTGCAGGCAGATGGCACCAAAGCTCACTTGCGCATGACCTTCTCGGACGGCGTCAGCGCTTCAATGTACGCCGGCCGGGAGAAGATGCGCTCTGCGTACTTCAACAGCGGCACCGCATTCTTCGACATGTCGATGCCGTAGTAGTCGAGGCGCCACAGCAGCGGCGCGATGGCCACGTCGAGCATCGAGAAGTCATCGCCCAGCATGAACTTGTTCTTCAGGAAGATCGGCGCGAGCTGGGTCAGCCTGTCGCGGATCTGCGATCGCGCTTTTTCGAGCTGCTTGTCGGTCGCCTTCACGCCGCGCGATTCGAGGAGGTTCACATGGGTGAACAGCTCCTTCTCGAAGTTCAGCAGGAACAGGCGCACGCGCGCACGCGCCACCGGGTCGCCGGGCATGAGCTGCGGGTGCGGGAAGCGCTCGTCGATGTACTCATTGATGATGTGCGACTCGTACAGGATCAGGTCGCGCTCGACGAGGATCGGTACCTCGTTGTACGGGTTCATCAAGGCGATCTCTTCGGGCTTGGCGAAGAGGTCGACATCGCGGATCTCGAAGTCCATGCCCTTCTCGAACAGCACGAAGCGGCAACGGTGTGAATAAGGGCAGGTCGTGCCGGAGTAAAGCACCATCATGTGGGCGAGCTCCTCATGGGATCAGAAAAGAAAAACGCAGGGGGCGCCGTTTCGGGCTGACCCACTGCGCGATTGCCCGGCATCCGCAAGGATGCCGGACAGGCATGACGTCACTTGATGTCTTTCCAGAAGGCAGCGTTCAGGCGCCATGCGATGACGGTGAAGACAGACAGGAACAGCAACACCCAAACGCCCAGGCGCGTGCGCTCGCTTTGCGCGGGCTCTGCCATCCAGGTCAGGTAGGCCACCAGATCGGCCACCGCATTGTCGTATTCGAGCTGAGACTTGGTGCCTGGCGTCAATTGCTCGAACCCGTCAAATCGCTCGACCTTCTTGCTGGCGTCGTGCGGATCAGGTTCCTCAACGAACTTCGCCGTGCGTTGACCCTGCCACTGCCACAGGATATGCGGCATTGCGGCATTGGGATACGCCAGATTGTTCCAGCCAGTGGCCTTCGTGTCATCGCGGTAGAAGGTGCGCAGGAAGGTGTACAGGTAATCAGACCCGGTGCCCTGACTCGCGGACGAGCGCGAGCGGGTAATCAGCGTCAGATCGGGCGGTACCTTCCCGAGCCAATCCTTGGCGTCCTTCGGGTCGAACGAGACCTTCATCACGTCGCCGACCTTGTCCGTGGCGAACATCAGGTTGGCCTTGATCTGCGCTTCGGTCAGCCCGATATCGCGCAGGCGGTTGTAGCGCATGAATGCAGCGTTATGGCAATTCAGACAGTAGTTGGCGAACGTGCGGGCGCCGTTCTGCAATGCGGCGACATCCGTGGTCTTTTCGACCGGGAACTTGTCCCAGGCGATGCCACCACTGTTGGCATGGGCTGCCGACCAGCCAGCCACGGAGATCAGCAGGGTAAGGATGAGTTTTTTCATTTTGGAAAGCCTGCTTCGTCGATCAGTGGGCTGCGAAGTTCACGCGATCAGGAACCTGCTTGAACTCGCCCAGGCGGCTCCACCATGGCATCAAGAGGAAGAAGCCGAAGTAGATCAGCGTGCCAAGCTGGGAAAGACGCTCACCCACTGAAGAAACCGGCTGAACGCCGAGGTAGCCCAGCATCAGGAAGTTGATGACGAAAACGGCGTAGAGATACTTGTGCCAGTCGGGGCGGTAGCGGATCGATTTGACTTCGCTGTTGTCCAGCCAGGGCAGGAAGAACAAGATCACCACCGCGCCACCCATTCCGACCACGCCCCAGAACTTGGCGTCGATCGACAGCATCATGGCGACCAATGCCGCAGCAGCAGCCAGAACCACGACCTTGAATAACCCGCCCAGCCTGGACTTGAGCAGTGTGAATGCGGCCGCGGCGAGCACGCATGCGATCAGCACATACATAAACTCCGCAGTGATGGCGCGCAGCACCGAGTAGTAAGGCGTGAAGTACCAGACTGGTGCGATGTGCAGCGGCGTGGTCAGCGAGTCGGCAGGAATGAAATTGTTGTATTCCAGGAAGTAACCGCCCAGCTCAGGGGCGAAGAAGATGATCGCGGTGAAGATCATCAGGAACACGCTGACTCCCAGGATGTCGTGCACCGTGTAGTACGGGTGGAACGGGATTCCATCAAGCGGCTTGCCCGCGGCATTCTTCTTGGCTTTGATCTCGACACCGTCCGGATTGTTCGAGCCGACTTCGTGCAGCGCGATGACGTGCGCGACCACCAGACCCAGCAGTACCAGCGGCACCGCGATCACGTGGAAGCTGAAGAAGCGGTTCAGCGTTGCGTCGCTGACCACGTAGTCACCGCGAATGAGCAGCGACAGGTCCGGGCCGATGAACGGAATGGCGGTGAACAGGTTCACGATCACCTGAGCGCCCCAGTAGCTCATCTGACCCCAGGGCAGCAGATAGCCCATGAAGGCTTCAGCCATCAGGCAGAGAAAGATCGCGCATCCGAAGATCCAGACCAGTTCACGTGGCTTGCGGTAACTGCCGTAGATCATCCCGCGGAACATGTGCAGGTAAACGACGACGAAAAATGCGCTGGCGCCAGTCGAGTGCATGTAACGGACCAGCCAGCCCCAGGGCACATCGCGCATGATGTACTCGACCGAGGCAAAGGCCAGATTCGCATCGGGCTTGTAGTGCATCACCAGGAAAATCCCGGTGACGATCTGGATCACCAGCACCAGCAGCGCCAGCGAGCCGAAAAAATACCAGAAATTGAAGTTCTTCGGTGCATAGTACTCGGCAAGGTGCTCGTTGTAGAGCTTGGTCGCCGGGAACCGGTTGTCAACCCACGTCAGCAGCTTTTCGGCTGCGCTGGCGTTGGCGGGTGCTTCCTTCATGGTGGCCATCGTGTGTTCTCCTGAGGTCCGTTACTGCTTGGCCGTCAGGCCTTCTTGTCTTCACCGATCAGCAACCGGGTGTCCGACAGGAACATGTAAGGCGGAACCGGCAGATTGTCCGGAGCCGGCTTGTTCTTGTAGACACGTCCGGCCAAGTCGAACGTCGAGCCGTGGCACGGGCACAGGAAGCCGCCTGCCCAATCGTCGGGCAGCGACGGCTGAGCGCCGGGCGTGAACTTATCCGAGGGTGAGCACCCCAAGTGAGTGCAAATGCCCACCGCAACCATGATTTCCGGCTTGATCGACCGATGCTCGTTCCGTGCGTATTCCGGGGTGAACTCATCGGGCTTGCGCAGCGACTGCGGGTCAGCCAGCAACGCGTCCACCTTGGGCAGGCTGGCAATTTGCTCCGGGGTGCGTTTGATGATCCAAACCGGCTTGCCGCGCCACTCGACCGTCATCTTTTCGCCCGGCTTCAGCGCGCTGATGTCGACCTCGACAGCCGCGCCCGCCGCTCGTGCGCGCTCCGAGGGCTGAAATGTGCTGACGAAGGGAACAGCCACCGCCACACCACCGGCCGCACCCATGCAACTCGATGCGATCAACCAGGTGCGCTTCGCACCGTCAACTTGCTGCTCACTCATAAAACCTCGCGTGTGACAACGATTCCAGGACAACCTCTTATTGTAGCGGAGCACTTTGCATACCGACGAGGTCTGAGCCGTCGAGAGGGGCTCTCAATCCGCGCTCGGCGGGCCGCCTGCGGTATCGATCCCGCGCAAAGCAGGGTCGATAGGCAATACTTGCGTCCGACTGCGTCAGGTTGCGCTGGCGCAGCGCATCCTCTACCAACAAGGAGCGAGCACGATGGGATTCACGAACGAGTTCAAGGAATTCGCCATGAAGGGCAGCGTCGTCGACCTGGCGGTCGGCGTGATCATCGGCGGCGCATTCGGCAAGATCGTCGATTCGCTGGTCGGTGATGTGATCATGCCGGTCGTCAGCAAGATCTTCGGCGGCCTCGATTTTGCGAATTACTTCATCCCGCTGTCGGGCCAGAGCGCCACGACGCTGGTCGAGGCGAAGAAAGAAGGGGCAGTGCTGGCTTACGGCAGCTTCCTGACCGTCTCCATCAATTTCGTGATCCTCGCTTTCATCATCTTCATGATGGTCAAGGCGGTGAACCAGATGAAGCGAAACGATGCGGCCACTTCTCCCGAGCCAGCCGCGCCCCCTCCGCCCGCCGAAGACGTCCTGCTGCTGCGCGAGATCCGCGATGCACTGAGAAAGTAGCCTCTCGCAGCGATGAGCCCCTCCGACCCTCGACTGCCGCCCGACCTGGTCGTCGCGGCAGACCTCGTCAAGGCCACGGCCCTGACGGTGGCGGAACGGGTGTGTCAAACGCTGGCCGCGCAGTCGCAGTCTGTTTCGAAGGCCATTGATCGCAACACGATGTTCGCCGCGCAACTGGCGCTGCATCGACAGCTGGGGTCGTTTCGGCTGCAGTTCCAGACCCGACTGGACACGCGCATGCTGGAGACGCTGACACCGCAGTCGGATTCGAAACGCAAGCCGGCGCCGGCCGATTGGCAGTCGCTGACATTGGTCGACGACAAAGAGGTCGACGATCGCATGCTGTCAGATCGTCTGGGGCAGCAGATCGCGCAGGCCTGCGAAGTGGAGTTGCGCGAGCTGTCTGGCTATATGGGTCGCATCACAGGTTTCGGCACTGCCGACGATGAGCGCAACCCGTTGCGGCCAGGCGTGATCGGTCACGCGCTGTACGTGGCGATCGGCACGGTCAGCATCGACCCGAATGAACGCACCGTGCTGACCCGCGAATTCGCTTCGGTGATGTCGCACGCCATGCCGGCCTGCTACGCCGCGATCGTGGTCGAGTTGCAAGCGCGAGGTGTCACCCCTGTCGGCCTGCAGGTGCGCACGGTGGACGGGCCAGGCAACCAGCTGCCGGGCCTCAATTCCGGCTACCAGACGCTGCGCGACGAAGGGCCATCGACACGCCATTCCGGCACCGATTTCCATGACTCGACGCACTCGGGACTGACTGGCAGGCGCTCGACTTCGAGTGCACGGCACACGGGCGCCAGCGGCTGGCAGGGCGGACGCAGTGGCTCTGGCGGCAGCGCAACGACGGGCTACGGCAGCGGCGTACGCGATTCCGGTGGCGGGCTCGGCTCGCAGGCCCAGGAATTACACCTGATGACACTGTTGCGGCGTTTGACGAGCCTGACCGGCGAGTCGGGCGACGCTGGCGTTGGCGTTGGCGGGAGTTTTGGTGGGGCGGGTGGCCCTCGGCCAGCGCCATATGGCGGTTATCAGGATCCGGCAGGACCACGATCCGGAGCCGGTGGCCTGCGCCACATCGGCGGCAGTCCATATGCAGACCCGGGCACCGCCAGCGCCTATGCCGAGGACGCGTCGGCCGGCCTGATGGCGGTCAACCTGATCCGCGCCCACCGCGACGAGCTGATGCAGGCTTCCACCGGCAAGCTCGATCACATGGTGATCGACGTCGTGGGCAGCTTGTTCGACCAGATACTCTCAGACACCCGGGTGCCACCGCAGATGGCCCGTCAGATAGCGCGGCTGCAGCTGCCCGTGTTGCGGGTGGCGTTGGTCGACCCGACGTTTTTCTCCTCGCGCAAGCACCCGGTGCGCCGTTTCGTCAACCGCATCGCTTCGCTGGCGTGCGCCTTCGACGACTTCGAAGAAGGGCCGGGGAAGGAATTCGTAGCACGGGTGCGCGACCTCGTGCAGGAAATCGTCGACGGCGACTTCGATCAGGTCGATCTGTATGCGGCGAAGCTCTCCGAGCTGGAAGCGTTCATTGCGCAGCAGGCCGAGGCTGTCGTCCAGGACCAGGGCGCTGTCGCGGTGCTGGAGACCAAGGAATCTGATCTGCGCACCCAGCAGCGCTATCTGATCCAGTTGCAAAGCGCGTTGTCTTCGGTGGCCATGCCGGACTTCCTGCGCACCTTCCTGTGCCAGGTCTGGAGCCAGGCGCTGGTTCAGTCCAGTCGCGCGGACGGTGTCGACGGCGAAGCGACCAAGCGCTACCGGCAGGTGGGCCGCGATCTGGTGATGAGCGTGCAGCCCAAGGGCTCCCCCCCGATGCGCAAGCGCTTCCTGATGCAGTTACCCACGCTGATGCGCGACCTGAATGCCGGGCTGAAGCTCATTGGCTGGTCCGAGGCAGCGACCAAGGATTTCATGGCACAGCTGATGCCTGCGCACGCAGACTCGCTGAAAACACCCGCCATGACTGAGCTGGACTACAACCTGCTCTCCAAGCAGATGGAGTCGGTGTTCAACAGCGGCGTGCCGGGCCAGGGGGACACCGCGCGCATCGACTCGGTGGCGGCGAGCACAGCGATGCCCGTCGACGTCGAACAGCGCTTTTCTGCCGAAGAAGCGAAGCGGGTCGGCCTGATCGACGAGCAGGCGGTCGACTGGGACAAGTCGGTGGATGTCGATCTGAGCGCCGAGGTACCCGCTGCAGCGCCCGAGCCGCTGAACCTGGGCATCGACATCAACCTCGACCTGATCGCTGCCGACCCGGCCGAAGCTTCGCACGGCGCGCGCCTGGTGAACCACATGCGCATCGGCTTCGCCTACCAGATGCTGCTGAAAGACCAGTGGCAGAAGGTGCGCCTGACTTACATGAGCCCCGGCCGCAGCTTCTTCGTCTTCACCCATGGCCGCAATCTGCAGGAAACAATTTCACTGACCGCGAGGATGCTGGCGCGCATGTGCGAGGCCGAACGCCTGCGCGCCGTGGAAAACAATTACCTGATGGAGCGCGCCACCTCCCGCGCGCGCCAACAACTCGCGACGCTGGCGGTCAACACCCGGGCCTGATCACGCGCCCGGCGGCGCGTCAGTGTGAAGTCGGTGCGAAGCGAGGCCTCGCGCCATCGCAACCGCGGCAGCCAATGAGGAGGCATCCGCCAGACCCGTGCCCGCGATGTCGAATGCGGTGCCGTGGTCCGGGCTGGTGCGCGCAAAAGGCAGGCCCAACGTCACATTGACACCGTGCTCGACGCCGAGGTACTTGACCGGGATCAGCCCATGATCGTGCGTCATCGCGACGACGATGTCGAACTCGCCCGGATGCCCCGGCGCATGGCGCGCTCGCATGAACACGGTGTCGGGCGCGTAGGGGCCACGCGCATCAATGCCCTCGGCGCGCGCCGCGGCGATGGCCGGCGCGATGATGGTGATTTCTTCGTCGCCGAAGAGACCGCCCTCGCCCGCATGCGGATTCAGGCCGGCCACCGCGATGCGCGGCGCAGCCTGCCCCCAGGAAATGGCTGCGCGTTGTGCGATGCGCAGAGTGTCCAGTACCGCGTCGAAGGTGACCGCGTCGATGGCCGATCGCAGCGACTGGTGGATGGTCACCAGCACTGTGCGCAGTTCGCCGTTCGCCAGCATCATGCGCACCAGCGGCGGCATATCGCCTGGGTTGGCCGCCAGTGACTGCAACATCTCGGTGTGGCCGGGAAAGGCCACGCCCGCCGCCGCCAGAGCCTCCTTGTGCACTGGCGCGGTGACGATGGCCGATACCGCGCCACACCGCGCTAACGCCACCGCCTGTTCGATGCACCTCGCCGCCGCCCTCCCTGCACGCGCGTCGATCGTGCCGAACGGGGCGCCGAGAAGGTCCGTAGACAGCGCCTGGGCTTGTAAAACCGGCAAAGCGTTCGGCGGCACTTCGGCCACGGCCTGCGGTGCGTCGATCTCTGCAACCACCAGCCCGCCCCCGGTGATCCGCACGGCACGGCGCATCACGCCGACGTCACCGATCACCATGCAGTCTGCGGCCTGGGCGCCACGGAACAGCTTCGCGATGATCTCCGGCCCGATGCCGCAGACGTCACCCATGGTGACCGCGATCGGAGCGACCTGGCGCCTCGACGCGTTCATATCAGTGGCCTGGGGCTCGGCTTGCCGTCGCCGTACAGATCGGCGAGGCGGACGCATGCACGAGCGTCACGCAGATACAGCCGGCCGCCATCGATGCGGTGCAATCCGCGCCTCTCCAACTTGCGCAGGGTCTTGTTGGTGTGCGCCAGCGACAGCCCGAGAACGTCGGCAATGTGCTGCTGCAACAGGAAATTGAGAATCTGGCGTCGCCCGTCGGACAGTGCCTTGAAGCGAAACGCCCAGCCTGTGAACAACGTGCAAAGCGGTGCGTAGGGTACGAACAGTGTCAGCGTGCGCAACGGGCACTGATGGCGAGGGAGATCGGTCATCGAGAAATTTGCCGTCACGCGTACTGACAACGGTATGTCTTTGGGCACAACGCCACTGCGCAGGCGTCGCTAGAGAGCCTGCATCGTCTTCTTGGCCAGCGTTTGCTCATGTCGCTCAGCACCTCTTCGTCGCGTCGGTATGTCTATGTCAGTGCGTTGGCGCCGGCCATGCCGTCGGCGGTCGTGGGTCAAATTCTGCGCCAGTCACGTGAGCACAATCATCGGCTGAATTTGAGTCGCTCGCTGCTGTTCGACGACGAACGTTTTGTCAGCTGCTCGAAGACAAATGCACCAGGACTCAGGCGCTGATGGCGCGCACCGCCACCGACCCCCAACACCGGGACATAAAGCTGCTGCTTGACTCGCCGGTCACCTCGGAAAGGCTGATGACGAACTGGCTAGCGGGTATTGCGATCACGAGGCCTTCGAGACCGTCACGCTGGCCGCGACCAGCGATCCGCAGCACGCTGTGCAGGCATTCATGCAGTTGCTCGCCGGCAGCGACTCGTCGACTTGAATCAGGAGCCGGGCACAGCATGGTCAGGCTGGATTATCGATCTCGATGTGGTGGTGCTCAATGTCGAACTTCGTCGCCAGGTGAGTGCCGAGCGCCTGGACGCCATGACGCTCGCTCGCATGGTGGCCGACGGAAATGAAAGCCGTGCCCGTCTCCCGTGCCAGATGCGCCTGCGGCTCGGAGATTTCGCCAGTGATGAACACATCGGCGCCAGCGGCGATGGCAGCCTCGAAATAGGACTGCGCGCCGCCAGTACACCAAGCGACGCGAACCAGAGTGCGTCCATCGCCGTTGATCGAGGTGGCGGATCGGCCTGTCAAGTGCTCGCAGCGGCCCGCCAGATCCGCCATGCTGGAAGGCGAAGGCAGCGTACCGATGAAGCCCAGCGACTGTTCTCCGAAGCGTGCGTCGGCAGTGATGCCCAGTCGGGCACCAAACTGCGCGTTGTTGCCGAATTCGGCATGCGCATCCAGCGGCAGGTGGTAGGCATAGAGGCTGATGTCGTGGGCCAGCAATCGCGCGATGCGCTGCTTCAGCCAGCCGGTGATGCGCCCCTCATACCCCCGCCAGAACAGGCCGTGGTGCACCAGCACGGCGTCGGCCTGGACATCAATCGCCGCGTCGATCAGCGCGCGGCTGGCAGTCACGCCGGTGACCAGCTTGCGCACCTCGTTTCTGCCCTCGATCTGCAGACCGTTCGGCCCATAATCCTTGAAGCTCGCCGTTTGCAGCAGCGCCGACAGGTACTCATCGATCTCTGAACGACGGGCCACAAACTCCTCCTCATGCGCAGAACCTGGCTTCTATTCTCCCAGACGGTCACCGTGATGGTTGCCGTGCTGTTTGTGATCGCCACGCTGAAACCGGAATGGCTGCGGCGGTCGGACGAATCGGGTCTGCTCGGCGGCCTCTCACTCGGCACGGTCGCTGGCAGCACGATGGTGAGTGCCGAACCCCTTGCTCGAAGCGGTGTTGTCGGCAGCTACAGCGCAGCAGCCAAGCGTGCATCGCCGTCGGTGGTCAGCATCACCGCGAGCAAGTCCACCGCACGCTATCCGCGTTCAGGCGACCCCTGGTTCCAGTATTTCTTCTTCGGCGACAAGCAAAGCCGGTCGGAAGCCCAGGTCGGACTGGGCTCTGGCGTCATCGTCTCGGCTGATGGCTTTCTGCTGACCAACAACCACGTCATCGAGGGCGCCAGCGACATCGACGTGCAATTGCCAGATGGTCGAAGCGCCTCGGCCACGGTCATCGGCACCGCCCCGGAGAGCGATCTCGCGGTGTTGAAGATCAAGC
>CANHOE010000003.1 GCA_947462175.1 Burkholderiales bacterium
AATGAACAAATCGAGGATGCCGGTGTCGGTGAAATCAAGCAGGCTGGTCAAAAGCGTCATGCTGGCGGCTGGCTTCTCACCGCGTGCGGCCAAGACGGCCAGCGCCGTGGCCAGCAAGGTACCCCCAATGCAAAAGCCCAGTGTGTTGATCTGCTCGGCGCCGGTGATGTCGCGCGTCACCTCGATCGCGCGGATCACGGCCTCCTCGATGTACTGGTCCCACGTGACTGTGGCCAGACTCTCGTCGGCATTGCGCCAGCTCATCACGAACACCCGATGGCCCTGGGCCACGGTGTAGCGGATCAGCGAGTTGTCGGGCTGCAGATCGAGGATGTAGTACTTGTTGATGCAAGGTGGCACGAACAGCATCGGCCGCTCGTGCACTGTGGCGGTCAGCGGCTTGTACTCGAGCAGCTGGAACAACGCGTTCTCGAACACGACCGAGCCTTCGGAGGTCGCCACATTGCGGCCGACCTCGAACAGGCTTTCGTCAGTTTGCGACACATGGCCCTGCCGGATGTCGTGCCACAGGTGCTGCAGGCCCTGACTGATGCTTTCGCCTTGCGTATCCAGCGCCTTGCGCTGGGCCTCCGGGTTCAGCGCAAGGTAATTGCTGGGTGAGGCCGCGTCCACCCACTGCTGCACCGCAAATCGGATGCGCTGCTTGACCTTTTCATCGCCTTGCAGCTGATCGGCGAGGCCCAGCAGCGTGCGGGCGTTAAGCAGGTAGAGCTGGGCGGTGAACGCGCTGGCGGGGTTCTCTGCCCAGTCGGGCGCAGCAAAGCGCCGATCACCGAGCACCGGCGAAGGCACTGGCGGCGCCGTGGTTTTGTCGAGCGCGGCGCTGGCGAGCGCCTGAAACTGCTGCATCGACTGATTCCACAGCGCGGTGGCCTGTTGAAGGTAGTCGTTCTGCAGCTGCGCCAGCGATGGCATCGGCAGCGTCATCGCAGACAGTGACTTCAAGGTCTCGACTGCCGTGTCGCTGAGCGCCTGGGCGACTGCATCAGTCATCGGCGCAGTCGCCGCAGATTCAGGCTTGGATTTCACTTGTATCCTCGTTCAGTCTTCGACGTGAGTCGTCGGCACGACTGCTGTCCGGATTGTCGCGTGCACTGGTGATCGCTGCGTGACGAAAATCGGACACGATGGATTCACAACCTGACCCGGATGGACCCCGCGATGTACCTGGTGGCGATTGCATGGATGTACGTGGTGGTGATGATGGCGGTGGTGGAAGCCACCAGCGCGAATGGCACCGTCCTCGGGGCGATCTTCACCTTTGTGCTTTACGGCGCGCTGCCTTTGTCCGTGGTGCTGTACATCCTGCGCAGCCCGGCGCGCAAACGTGCACGGCTGGCAGCTGAAACAACCGCCGAGAAGGTCTTCGCCGCCGAAGCCTCACCCAACGAGCCAGACAGCAGCGACCATGCGTCCGGTGACACCGTCACGCCGGAACGAAAAGAAGCGTGACACGTCGTCGACAGTGCACCAGGTTCCGCCACTGAGCGCTTTCACGCCGCAGGCAGACAGACGGTCACGCGCCAGGCCGGGCAGATCAGCCAGCCACTTGCCCGCCTTGAAAGGCGCGAAGCGCGCCGGCCCCGGCGTCGTGTCAGATGCCAAGGTCGCCGCGGGGGAGACCCCGAACGCTTCCAGGACATCGGCGCCGACTTCGAAACGGCGGGGCCCGATGCAGGGGCCCAGCCAGACGGCCACCTGATCCGGCTTGCAACTGCCGGCCTCGCACAGCGCCGCCAGCGTCGCCTCCAGCACCCCGTCGGCCAGACCACGCCAGCCCGCATGCGCCGCTGCCACCACGCCAGGCGCGGCGAACAGCACCGGCAGGCAGTCAGCCACCTGGATACTGCAAACAATGCCCGGCTCGGTGGTGAGGCAGGCATCGGCGTCGTGTTGCGGCGCGCCGGGAGCGGCATCTGCCGTCGTCAAGCGGACCACGCGGGTACCGTGCACCTGGTTCAGCCGCACTGGCGAGGCGCCCACGGCCGACGCCAGCAGCGCCAGGTTCCGCGCGACCGCCGATGCGTCGTCGCCCAGGCCATCACGCAGGTTCATGCTCTCGAACGCGCCCACACTGACACCGCCTCGCCGGGTCGTCATCAATGCCTGAACACCCTCGAGACGCCAGTCGGGCCGCAGCCAATCGGATTCAGATGTCACTGGGGGGTCGGTCGTCATGCTTTATCAGATGAGCCCACGATCATGTCATGGGGAGCGTACCGTGACACAGCAGACACACACTGCGCCGCTACACTGAAAGGCATGTACTCCGCACGCAGCATTCGCCATTGCAAGAGCTGCGGCGCCACCACCGAATACCGGATACCAACAGACGACAATCGTCCCCGCGCGGTGTGCACCGTGTGCGCCTTGGTGCACTACGAGAACCCCTGCAACGTCGTGGGCACGATCCCGGTCTGGGAAGATCAGGTGCTGCTGTGCCGCCGCAACATCGAGCCTCGCTACGGTTACTGGACGCTGCCCGCCGGCTTCATGGAGCTCGACGAGACGCTTGCCGAGGGCGCAGCGCGCGAAACCGTCGAAGAGGCCGGTGCCCACATCGAGTTGGAGCCGCTGTTCACCCTGCTCAATGTGGTGCGTGCCGGGCAGGTTCACGTGTTCTACCGGGCGCGCCTGCTCGACACCCAGTTCGCACCGGGGCCCGAAACCATCGAAGCCAAACTGTTTCGCGAACATGAGGTGCCTTGGGACGACCTGGCCTTCAAGACCGTGCGAGAAACGCTGAAGCTCTATTTCAACGACCGAAGCCAGGGTCAATTTGGCTTCCACTGTGCCGATATCGAATGAAACACTTTCAGCCGGCATGCCTGATTCCTTACCCGAAGCACACACCGCGGCACCGATGGCCCCGGCCGCCGGTGCGGCGGTGCAGCGCCTGCGTGAAGACCTGATCCACCCGGATCCGTTGCTCGACTGCCTGGTCGAAATCTGCCGCCTGCAAGGCCAGGCGACCACCCGCGCGGCGCTCTCAGCCGGCCTGCCGATCGGACCCGACACCGCCGGACGGCTGCCGCTGGAGTTGGCCGAACGCGCTGCTGCCCGTGCCGGCATGGCGACGCGCTTGCAACGGCTGGCCCTGGACCAACTGGATTCCGCCACGCTGCCCGTTCTGCTGATCCTGCGCAACGACCAGGCCTGCGTGCTGATGGGCTGGGACGGTGCCGGCGAGGCTCCAGGCGCACGCGTGCTGCTGCCCGAGACCGGTCAGGGCACGGTGCGGCTGTCGCGCACGGAGCTCGAATCGCGCTACAGCGGCGTGGTGCTCTTCGTGCGGCCGCATTTCCGCTTTGACAGTGGCGCGCCCGCCGCCGCAGAGCGCACGAACGGCGCGCGGCACTGGTTCTGGAGCGCGTTGCTGGCGCAGCGCTTTGTCTATCGTGACGTGCTGCTCGCCGCGCTCCTGATCAACCTGTTCGCGCTCGCGTTCCCGATGTTCTCCATGAACGTCTACGACCGCGTCGTGCCGAACAACGCCTTCGAGACCTTGTGGGCGCTGGCCGTCGGTGTGCTGCTGGTGCTGGGTGCCGATCTGTTCATGCGACTGCTGCGCAGCCATTTTGTCGACGAAGCCAGCGCGCGCATCGACGTCACCCTGTCGGCCACGCTGATGGAGAAGGTGCTGGGCCTGCGGCTGGAGCACAGGCCCGAGTCGGTCGGCTCGTTCGCGCAGAACATGCGCGGCTTCGAGCAGGTGCGCGACTTCATCGCCTCGTCCACCGTCACCGCCCTGATCGACCTGCCTTTCGCCCTGCTGTTCGTCATCGTGCTGGCGTGGATTTCGCCGTGGCTGGCGCTGCCGGTGCTGGTGGCGTTCGGACTGATTTTGGGCCTGGGTTACTCGTTGCAGCATCGGCTGCACGCACTGTCCGAGACCACTTACCAGGCGAGCGCGCAGCGCAATGCGACTCTGATCGAGAGCCTGTCGGCGATCGAGACCATCAAGTCGCAAGGCGCCGAGAGCGTGATCCAGTCCAGGTGGGAGCGTGCCAATCTGTTCCTGGCCAGCGCCAACGTGAAGATGCGCGGCCTGTCGTCGAGCGCCATGCTGGCCACCAGCACCGTGACGCAACTGGTATCGGTGGTGATGATCCTGATCGGCGTCTACCTGATCAGCCAGCGCGAGCTGACGATGGGCGCGCTGATCGCCGCCAGCATGTTGTCGGGCCGCGCCCTGGCACCGGCGGGGCAGATCGTCGGGCTGCTGATGCAGTATCAGGGCGCGCGCACCGCGCTCGACTCGCTGAACAAGATCATGGACAAGCCGGTCGAACGGCCCGCTGGCGAGAGCTTCATCCAACGCCCCATCCTGCGCGGCGACATCGAGTTCCGCAACGTGAAGTTCGCGTACCCCAACCGCAGCGACTCGGCGATCGAGGGCATCAGCTTCAAGATCAGCGCGGGCGAGCGTGTCGCGCTGATCGGCCGTGTGGGCTCGGGCAAAAGCACGATCCAGCGGCTGATCATGGGGCTGTACCAGCCGACCGACGGCGCGGTGCTGCTCGATGGCATCGATCTGCGCCAGCTCGACCCAGCCGATGTGCGGCGCAACGTCGCCAGCGTTTCCCAGGACGTGACGCTGTTCCAGGGTTCGCTCCGCGAGAACATCACCTTCGGCCTGCCCTATGCCGACGACTCGGCCGTGGTGGCCGCCGCTGAAGTGGCGGGGCTGACTGAATTCATCAATCGACACCCGCGCGGCTTCGACATGCCTGTCGGCGAGCGCGGCGAATCGCTGTCAGGCGGCCAGCGCCAGGGCGTGGGCCTCGCCCGCGCGGTGCTGCACAACGCGCCGCTGCTGCTGCTCGATGAACCGACCAGCGCGATGGATTTCTCGACCGAGGCTCAGATCACGACCAAGGTCACCGCCTTTGCGAGCGACAAGACCGTGGTGCTGGTCACGCACCGCACTTCGTTGCTCGCGATGGCCACCCGCGTGATCGTCATCGACGGCGGCAAGGTCGTGGCCGATGGACCGCGCGACCGCATCATGGACGCGCTTGCCAGCGGCCGGATTGCGAGGGCGGCATGAACGCCATCCTGAAAGCCATCACCGCACCGTGGGGCAGCGCCGATGCGGCGGCCGATGCCGCGGGCTTCCGCAATTTCGAGCACCAGGCCGAAGTGGTGATGTCGCGTGCCCGCACCCAGCGGGCGCAGTTGATCGTCCGAGCAGCGCTGGTCGTGGTGCTGCTGTTGGTGCTGTGGGCCTGCTTCGCGCATGTCGAGGAAGTGACCCGGGGCGACGGCAAGGTCGTTCCTTCCAAACAGTTGCAGATCGTGCAGTCGCTTGACGGCGGCGTGGTCTCGGAGATCCTGGTGCAGGAAGGCCAGGTGGTCGAGGCGGGTCAGTTGCTGCTGAAGATCGATGAGACGCGTGCCACCTCCGGCGTGCGCGAAAGCGCGGCTCAGGGCTTCGCGTTGCGCGCCCGCGGCGCGCGCCTGCGCGCACTCGCCGAAGGTGCGGCGTTTCAGCCGCCTGCCAGCAGCAATCCCGAAGAAAGGCGCATCCTCGACGAGGAACGCACGCTGTACGAAACCAAGCGCTCCGAACTGGCCACGATGATCGCCATCAACCAGCAGCAGTTGCAGCAGCGTCAGCAGGAGCTCAGCGAAATGCGGGCGCGCAAGGCCTCGGCCGAGCGTGGGCTGGACCTCGGTCAACAGGAACTCAACAAGACGCGGCCGCTGCTGGCGACCGGTGCGGTGTCCGAAGTGGACATCCTGCGCCTCGAGCGCGAGGTGTCGCGCAGCCGCGGCGAGATCGAACAATCGACCGCGCAGATCGCCCGGGTGCAGGCAGCGATCGGGGAGGCGCAGCGCAAGATCCAGGAAACCGAGCTGACCTTCCGCAACGACGCGCGCAAGGACATGGCCGATGTGATGGGCAAGCTGAACGCGCTGAACGAAGGCGCGGTGGCGCTCGCCGACAAGGTCGACAAGTCGCAGGTCAAGAGCCCGGTACGGGGCCGCGTGCAGCGCCTGCTGGCCAACACCGTGGGCGGCGTGGTGCAACCGGGCAAGGACATCGTCGAAGTGGTGCCGCTCGACGACCAGTTGATCCTCGAAGCGAAGGTGCAACCGCGCGACATCGCCTTCATCCACCCGGGGCAGGACGCCACCGTCAAGTTCACCGCCTACGACTTTTCAATCTATGGCGGCCTCGCCGCCAAGGTCGAGAACATCAGCCCGGACACCGTCGTCGACGAAAAGGGCAACGCCTTCTATTCGGTACGGGTGCGCACAACCCAGGCCAGCTTCAGCGAGAAGCTGCCGGTGATCCCCGGCATGACCGCCGAGGTCGACATCCTGACAGGCCGCAAGACGGTGATGTCGTACCTTCTCAAGCCGGTGTTGAAGGCCAAGGCCTACGCGTTGCGGGAGCGGTGACCGTTTCCTTATCGTCACAAAATGGCCTGGCCTGGGTGACACACGTCACGAAAGCGGGGCTCCAGATGCACTCGATGCAGACCAGATTGGCTTCGGTCCCACCAGAATTGCCGGGCGTTTTGCGCGCACATCCTGCACCGATCCAGTGCGACATCCGATAGAGCTCATCATGCCCACCATCGTTCTGACCGCCCACGGAAAAGTCACCGGCTTGTGGGGCAGCGCCATCATCAAGGGCGCCGACGGCCATGCTCACCCCTTGAAACCGGGCGACATCGTCAGGCGTGGTGACGTGATCCTGACCAGCCAGGACGGCATCGTTGAGTTGACTTCCGACGGGAACGCCCTGCCCATCGTCGCAGCCCCAACGGCCGAAGCGGCAACAGGCATCTTGCCAGCGGACACACCTCCGAAAGCCGAAGCACGCAACGAAGTCGATCGGGTCATTGAAAAGCTGGCACAGGACGACGCCGATGCGGCCACTGCTGCAGGTCTGGCCGGCGGCGACGGCGGCGAGTTCCTGCCGGGCCTGCGGGTCGATCGAATCACCGAGAGCCTGACGACGCTGGGGCTCGACAGCAACCAGGCAGCGGACGCCAACGACACACCGCCCGTCGCCGATGCCGAGGCATCTGCCGCAGCGCTGGCCAACATCGCGCCCTCGGCGCTCGATGACGCCATCAGCGGCCCCGAGAACACGACGCTGCCCGTTGACTTGCGTGGGGTCGACAGCGATGGCAATGTGGTCAGCATCACGGTCACGAGCGTTTCGACCGGTGGCACGCTTTTGCTGGCCGACGGCATCACCGTGGTCAGCGCCGGACAAACGCTGACGCCCGCGCAAGCCGTGGGGTTGCTGTTCCGGCCCACCGCCGACTTCGTCGGCCAGGCCGCGATCACCTTCTTCGTCACCGACAACCAGGGCTCGACCTCCAACGGTGCCACGGTGTCGCTGAACGTGGTCGACACCAGCCCGCCGCCTCCGACCAACCAGGCACCGGTCGGCGTCAACGACAGCGCCACGACGGCCGAGGACACGCCGGCGACCGGCAACGTGCTGGGCAACGACCGCGACCCCGATGGCGACGCGCTCACCGTCACACAGTTCAGCATCGGCGGTGCGACCTACGCTGCTGGCGACACCGCCGTCTTGGCAGGCATCGGCCGCCTGACGCTGGCCGGCAACGGCGCCTACACCTTCACGCCGGAAGCCAACTACAACGGTCCCGTCCCGGTGGCCACGTACACCGTCAGCGATGGTGTTGACAGCGTGACCGCGACGTTGACGCTGTCGGTGACCGCCGTGGCCGACGCGCCCCTGGTCACGCCTGACACCGTGCCGGCGACCGAGGACCAGGCCGTCGTGTTCGACCCGCGCAGCAACGACGGCAACATCGACGGCACGCCACTGGCGATCACCGCGATCGGCGGACAACCGATCGCCATCGGCACACCGGTGGTGCTGCCGCAGGGCACGGTCTCGCTGAATGCCGATGGCACCCTGACCTTCACACCCAACCCGAACGTCAACGGGCCAGTGGTCTTCGACTACACCGTCTCCAACGGCGGGGCGGCGAGCACCTCGCAGGTCACCATCAACATCGCACCGGTCAACGATGCGCCAGTGGCAGTGGACGATCTCACTTCGACGCCAATCAACACCAGCACCACGATTACCGTGCTGGGCAACGACAGCGATGTCGATGGCAATGCGCTGACCGTGACCGCAGCTTCGGTCGATCCGGCGCGTGGTGCAGTCTCCATCAATCCGAATGGCACACTGGCCTTCACGCCCGCGGGCAATGTCAGCGGTCCGGTGCTGGTGAGCTACACCATCAGTGACGGTCAGGGCGGGTTTGCCAGTGCCACCGTCACGGTCAACGTCGGGCCGAACACACCACCTACGGGCACGAATGCACTCGTCGTGATCGCCGAGGATGGCAGCCGCACGTTCACCGCGACCGACTTCGGCTTCTCCGACGCCGATGCAGGGCAGAGCTTCGCCAATGTGCGCATCGACGTGCTGCCGGCCGCAGGCACCCTCACGCTGTTGGGCGTCCTCGTGGTGGCGGGTCAGGTGATCGCGGTGGCCGATCTGGCCAACCTCGTTTATGAGCCCGCACCCAATGCCAATGGGAGCGGCTATGCGAGCTTCAGCTTCAGCGTGCAGGACAGTGGCGGCGCCTTCGACACTTTGCCGAACCAGATCACGATCGATGTCACGCCGGTTGCCGACGCGGCCGTGATCGGCGGCGTAGCCAGCGGCGCAACCGTCGAAGACACGACCTTGTCGACCGGTGGCACCCTGACGATCACCGACCCCGACGCCAGCGAAGCGGCGTTCAACCCGCTCACCGGTGTGGCAGGTGCCCACGGCACGTTCAACATCGACGCGTCTGGTGTCTGGACCTACACGCTGGACAACACCGACCCCGCCGTGCAGGCCCTCGGCGCCGGCCAGTCGCTGCCCAACGAGACCTTCACCGTCACTTCGATCGATGGCACCTCGCAGGTCGTCACCGTGACCATCACCGGCACCAACGAAGCTCCGGTCGCGCAAGCGGCCAGTGCTGCGGTCGATGAGGATGCGCCGCTGTTCAGTGGCACCGTCACCGCCACCGATCTCGACGCGAATGCAGTGCTCAGCTTCAGCCTGAACGCCGCGCCACCGCCCGGGCTGACTTTCAATCCAAATGGCAGCTACACCTTCGATGCGTCGAATGCTGCCTACCAGTCGCTGGCCGCCGGCCAGCAACAGGTGCTGACCATCCCTTACACGGTCACCGACGACCAGGGCGCCACGTCAAGTGCCAATCTGGTCATCACCGTCACCGGGACCAACGATGCGCCGATCGCTGCGAACGACAGTGCCTCGACACCGATCAACACATCACTCGCCAGCATCGATGTGCTGGGCAACGACAGCGACCTCGATGGCGGAACCTTGACCGTCACGGCTGCCAATCTCGTCAATCCGGCACTGGGCAGCATCTCGATCAACCCGAACGGCACGCTGGCGTTCACGCCAGCCAGCAACGTCAGTGGCCCGGTGGTGGTGAATTACACCGTCGGTGATGGCCAGGGCGGGTTCTCGAATGCCACCGTCACCATTACTGTCGGTACGAATACGCCGCCTGCGGGCAGCGACACCGCCACCAGCCTCGCCGAGGACACCTCACGTGCTTTCAGCGCAGCGGACTTCGGTTACTCGGATGCCGATGCCGGCCAGAGCTTCGCCCAGGTACGCATCGACACGCTGCCAACGGCAGGCGCGCTGACCCTGAACGGTATCGCCGTCGCGGCAGGCCAGATCGTTGCGGTCGCTGACCTCGGCAACCTGTTGTTCACACCGGCACCCAACGCGAATGGCAGCGCGTACGCAGGCTTCGACTTCAGCGTGCAGGACAGCGCTGGTGCGTTCGACTCGATGCCGAACCGCCTGACGATCGCGGTCAGCGCTGTCAACGACGCGCCAGTTGCCAGTGGCGTGGCCACCCTGGCAGCCATCAACGAGGACGACACCAACCCCGCGGGCGCCACTGTGGGCAGCCTGTTCTCTGGCCATTTCAGCGATGCTGCGGACCACATCAGCGGCGGGTCCAGTGCCAACACGTTCGCCGGCATTGCCATCAGCAACCACACGCCAGACGCAAGCAAAGGCACCTGGCAGTACTCGACCGACGGCGGCACCAACTGGGCAACATTGCCTGCCGGCAGCAATGCCGCTGCGGTAACGCTGGCGAGCAGCGATCTGCTGCGTTTTCTACCAGCGACCAATTACAACGGCTCCGCCACACCCTTGGACGCCCACCTGATCGAATCGGGCGGCGAGTCCATCAGCAGTGGTGCCACGGTCGATCTGAGTGCTGGTACGGGCGCGAGCAGCGTCTACTCGGTGTCTACGGTGGTGGTCAACCAAACCATCAACCCGGTGAACGACCCGCCGGTCGCTGTCAACGACCAGTTCACAACCGCAGAAGACGTGCCGCTGACGATCACGCGGGCTTCGCTGCTGGCCAATGACAGTGATGTCGACGGCAATCCACTGTCCGTCATATACGCGGTCTCTGCCGTCGGTGGCACGCTGGATATCGTCGCTGGCAACTTCGTCTTCACGCCCAACCCCAACTACTTCGGTCCGGCATCTTTCACCTACGGCATCAGCGACGGCCGGGGCGGTACCGCCACGGGCACCGTCAACATCGACGTCACGCCGGTCAACGATGCACCGGTCGCGCGGCCCGATGAAGGCGCCGTGACGGCGGCACAGACGCTGATCGTCAGTGCGGCCCAAGGCGTGATCCAGTCGACCGCGGCCCCTGCCGGCCGCGACACCGATGTCGATGGCGACGCGCTGACCGTGACCCGCGTCTCGGCCGGCGCCGGCGCCCCCACGACGCTCGTGCCGACCGGAGGTGCGACCATCGCCGGTACCTACGGCGATCTGCTGCTGCGCAACGACGGCAGCTACAGCTACACCGCGAGCCGGGCCGATGCAGTGGCCACCGGTACGCGGGTCAACGATGTATTCACGTATCAGGTGTCGGACGGCAACGGTGGCTTTGCAACTGCGTCGCTGACCTTGCAGGTGGGCGGCGCCGCCGACACACTGAATGCCGCACCGCCGACGACGACAGTCTTGACCTCCACACTCGGCCTCAACGGCGAGTACTACGGGTACAACGACTTCAATCCGGGCCCGACCAGCCCGAACCGGCGGCACTCCGATGACGGTGTGCATGGCAATCTCGATCGCGCTGCCGATGTCACGTCGATCGTCAATGGTCGGAACGCAGCCTTCACGGCCGCCGGCACACCCGGCATTGTCGGCACCTCAACAGCCGCAGCCGAGGACGCGGCCGATGCGCGCTTCACCGCGCGGGCCATCGACTACGGCACCTCGCCCACGGTCACCGGCACCTTGGGCACGAACCTGAACATCGCCGCAGGCGGCTCGACCGCCGGACTCACCAACGACAACAGCCAGTTGTTCAAGTTCCTCAATCGCAGCGGTGGCGGCGATGCGAGCACCATCACGGTCGGACGGGGCACGGGCGACAACGACCAGATCGGCGGCGGCCCGACCAGCGGGCTCGGCCGCACCAGCGATGCGGCGATACGCCTGTCCGGCCAGGCGTATCTCGCCGCTGGCCTGTATGACATCCGCGTCTATGCCGACGACGGATTCCGGCTGCGGCTGGACGACCAAACCGTGGCGGCGTTTGACAACATCCAGTCGCCCACCACGCGGGTCTACACGGGAGTGCCGATTGATGGGGGCTTGACCCCGCTGGAATTGCTCTATTGGGAGCAAGGCGGCAATGCAGTGCTGCGAGTCGAGTTCAAGCTGAGTGGCACTGCCGACTCCGCTTATCAGGTGCTCGGGTCACAGAATCTGCCCCTGTTCAGCGATGCAAACGCGCCGGTGCTGTCGGACCTGCAAGACCTCGTGGCCGGGCCGACGCCAGGCAGCTACTTGGTGCGCACCGGCTCGTTGCTCGACGGCGGCAACGGCGACGACACGCTCACCGGCAGCGCTGGCCGCGACATCCTCATCGGCGGTCAAGGCAAGGACACACTGAACGGCGGCGCCGGTGACGACCTGATCCGCGGTGGCGCTGGCCATGACCAGCTGACTGGCGGGGCAGGCCACGACGTCTTCCGCTGGTCGCTGGGTGACGCGGGAACGGCCGGCGCGCCAGCTCGCGACGTCATCACCGACTTCGACAACACACCGCATGCTGGCGATGTGCTGGACCTGCGCGACCTGCTGGTGGGCGAGTCTCATGCGGCCAACACGGTGGCACTGCCCGCGTCCATCGGATTGAACAACGCGCTGACGATCACCGCGAACGACGGTAACCTGGTCAACTATCTGCACTTCTCCATGGTCGGTGGCAACACCGTCGTCGAGATCAGTTCCACCGGAGGCTTTACGAGCAGCTACACGCCGGCGGCGGTTGATCAGGTGATCACGCTGACAGGGCTGAACCTGGTCGGCAGTTTCAGCAACGACCAGCAAGTCATCAACGACCTGCTGCAACGAGGCAAGCTGGTCACGGACTGAGAACGCTGCACCTCACGGCGCGACCTCAAGCGCGCTGATCCAGGGTCCGGTGGCGCCGTCGATTCCACAGTCCCACAGGCGGGCCGCATCGATGGCATCGGACACGCCCTCCGCGTAGACATGGATGCCCAGGCCATGAAGCAAGCCCACCGTGCTACGCACGAACAGCGCGCGGTGTTCGTCGCGACCCACCCCGGCAATCACGGCAGCATCGAGCTTCAGGTAGTCCAGGCCGGCCTCGAACAGCCGGGGGATCTGGCCCAGCCGCTCTCCGGCATGCTCGATGCCGAAGCGGGCGCCCGTCGGCCGCAGTTGCCGGCCCAGTTCGCGCAGCAGTTCGAAGTGCTCTACCGCCGCAATCTCGCTCACCTCGAGCGAGATCAACCGCGCGGCCTGCGGCTTCGCCCACAACAGGGCTCGCACACGGGCAGCGAAGGCGCTGTCGACCAACGAGGCCGGCGACAGGTTGACGCAGCGCGGGCGACCATCGTGTTCAGCAGCATGAAGCGCCAGCATCAACGCGCGCTCATCGATGACGCCGGTGAGCCGGCTGCGCACCGCCAGCGGCAGCCAGCGCGCGGCAGGTTCGAAAACACCCTGGGGTTCGAGTTGAAGTCGCAGCGGGCATTCCAGATGCAGCAGCTGGCGTTGCGTGTTGAGCACGGGAAACTCCATCAGTCGCACGCGCTCGCTCTGAGCCAGGGCCTGCTCGATGCGCTGTCGCCAAGTGCCCTCACCCAGAACGGCCAGCGCGCCCGGCGGATGTGGCCCGAACTCCACGGCAAATGGCCCGCAGTTCTCGGCACGCGCCAAGGCAGCGTCGGCCGAGCTCATCACCTGGCTGGCCTGCATCCCGCGGTGAACCTCAACGGCACCGATGCACACCGCAGCGCCGCTGCCGAGCGTCGGCAACACCAATTGCAGCGCCTGGGCCAGCGTTTGAGCAGTCTCATGGACCACACCGGGCGCCGGCAGGCACAACGCAAAGTCCGAGCCATTCAATCGGCCGAGGAAACATCCCTTCACCTCGTCGGCATAGGGCTGCAACGATTGCGCAATCGTCGTCAGCATCCGATCCGTCGCGGCATGGCCGAACTGCCTGTTCAGCGCGGCGAGTTCCATCACCCTCAGCAACACCAGCCCGCCTTCAGCCGGCCCGTCCTCCCGCTGCAATGAAGCGGCGAGTTGGAACATGAAGTGGCTGCGGTTGGACAATCCCGTGAGCACGTCGCCATTGACCTGGCGGTGCAGGGTATCGAGTTGCGCGGCCTGCGCCCTGGACGTCATGCGCAGCCTATCGACCAGCGAATTCATTGCACGTGCCAAGCGCTGTAACTCCGGCACCCGCGGTTCGGACGCCGTGATGAACTCACCCTGTTCGAGCGATTGCGCCTGCGCCACGGCCATGTCCAGTGGCCGGCTGATGCGGCGTACAACCACCCAAGCAAGGCCAGCGGCCATCACCCCGACCAGCGCCATCGCAAGGGCCGTGCGCAGCGTGCTCGACCACAACGCATCGTGGGCATACGACACCTGGCTTTCCACCAGCACCTGACCCAAAGCGCGCCAGCCGTCGGACACTTGGGCAGTGCCCGGCTGTGAGTTGATCGGCACCATCTGCACGAACCACGCGGGCGCCGCGCCCGACGGCACACCCGCCTCCCGGCTGAAAGTCAACTTGCCGTCCGTCGACCTCAGTTGCACACGCCGGTAATAGCCAGTGTCGAACTGCGCGGCCATCAGCAGGGCCATCAGTTCCTCATCGCCCTTCTGCTGAGACAGAGCCATCGCCAGCGACGCAGCGTTGTCGCTGTTCTTCAGCCGCAGTTGCGTCTGCAGCAGATCGCGCGCCGAACTGGTGGCCACACCGATGCTGCCCAGGAAGGCCAGCAGCACCGTGGCCAGTAGCAAGAGCAAGACTTGACGTATCAGCGACATGATCGCTCCTTGTAATCGATGAATTGGCGACACGGAGTCATGGTGGAAATCCTTCCGCGCGGGCCTTGGCCAGTGCGTCTCGCCAGCGCGACAGCCGTGCCACAGGATCGCCGGCCGTCTGCACACCCGTTCCCTGCCATAGTCCGTCTGCGTTGAAGCTGAACACGGGCGTCAGATCGGGCCGTCGCGACGCAGGGCGCAACTCGGAGATGAGGTTGTCCAGGATCAGCGGCTCACCATCCGATTGCGGGTAGTACGCCAGCACCATATGGGCTTGTACGGGTCCACCAGGGCCGCCCATCTGAGCCCGCACGTAGACCAGCCGCAGCGTGCTCGCAGCGATACCGACCGCACGCAGGCTGAAGTACTTGGCGAGTGCGAAGTCCTCGCAATCGCCTTCGCCCCTGCCCAGCATCTCGAACGGGCTCGCCCAGTAATCAATCTGCCCCCAGACCTGCAGGTCGTCGCGAAAAATGATCCTGCGGTTGAAGAAATCGTTGATGGCTTGCAGTCGAGTCACATCCCCCTGGCCCAGCGCTGCCGTCAGCACCGGTCGCAGTGCCTGCCAACCTGCCAGCGCTCTCGGCCCATGCGCCTGCGCAGCCAGGGCCATGCGATCGGAATCTCCCGGTGGCACAGCCCACACGGCCGCCTGCAGGCCGACGATCAGCACACAGCGCCCGATCCAGCGCGTCCAGCGGCGGGTGAATGCGGTCAAGAGATCACGGCGATTCACGGGCGTGGGGCGCGGGCTCGTGCGAGACGGGCGACTGTTGGTGAGTGCAGCGTGCCTTCAGTGAACATGAAGACGCAAAAGTGATGCCTCGTTGTCGTCCGCCGGCCCCCTAACTTGAGGGATCTGCCCTCGTCGCGATGCGCGCCCGCGGCGGCGCGCGCCCGGTCAGGCTGCTGCACCGTGCAATCTTGTTGCAATTGAGTCACTTTGACGTTCTAGTGCTGGTCGTCGGGACATAAACTGTTTTGCGGCTGGCCCGGGTATGCCGTTCTGTGCTCATGAACGGCAGACTCTTCTGCAAAACCGGAATCTGCCGCGAAAACACCCTATGCGCCCCACTCGCTCCCTGATCACACTTGCCATTGTTGTGTTGTGCCAGATTCAGCCATTGAGGGCACAAATGACGAGCGCCACCGCAGACCCCTTGCGTCACGTCGTCGAAAAAGCGCTGAAGACGAGCCCCGATGTGACCGCGCGCTTCAACGCCTATCGGGCCGCCAGCGATGCTGTTGACGCGGCACGCGGCGGGTTGCTGCCTCGGCTGGACCTGAACGCCAGTGCTGGTGTCGACCGCGACCGGATCACCTCGCGTCTGCCGCAAAACGAGACCTTGAATCGCCGTGGTGCGGCCTTGACGCTGACACAACTGCTGTGGGACGGGCTCGGCACGCAACGCGAGATCGATCGCTTCAGCCACGACCGACTGGCCCGCTATTTCGATCTGCTGGAGGCGACAGAGCAGACGACGCTGGAAGCGACGCGCGCGCTCTACGACGTACAGCGTTTCCAACGCCTGGTCGCTCTGGCGGAAGACAACTACGTGCAGCACCGCTATGCCTCGCAACAGATCCAGTCGCGCTTTCGCGCTGGCGTTGGACGCGGTGTGGATCTCGAGCAGGCCAACGCACGGCTGGCGTTGGCCGAATCGAACCTGACCACCGAAACGGCCAATCTGCACGATGTCATGACGCGCTACGCGCGCATCGTGGGCGAGCTTCCGCCGCAGCGCACCGATGTCATTCCACCGCTGACCGTGCTCTCTGCCGAGCTTCCATCCAGCAGCACCGAAGTGCTGAACAGGGCTGTGGTTCAAAGCCCCGCAGTCAGCGCCAGCATCGAGGCCGTGCGCGCCGCACGCCTCTCGGTCCAGGTACGCGAATCCGCATTCCAGCCACGGCTCGAGGCCCGGGTGCGCAGCGGGATCGGCAACAACTTTGACGGCGTGCGCGACCAGAAGCGCGACAGCTCGGCTGAGCTGGTGCTGAACTGGAACCTGTTCAACGGCGGCTCCGATCAGGCCCGGGTGCGCCAGCAGGTCAACCTGCTCAGCCAGACCGAAGACCTGCGCGACAAAGCCTGCCAGGACGTACGTCAGACCGCCGCCATCGCCTTCAACGACACCCGCAAGTTGACAGAACAACTGGTGCTGCTGGACCGCAACACGCTGGCGATCGAGAAGGCCCGTGACGCTTACCGTCAACAGTTCGATATCGGCCAGCGCAGCCTGCTCGACTTGCTGAACTCCGAGAACGAGCTGTACACCGCGCGCCGCGCTTACGCCAACGCCGAATACGACCGCGCACTGGCATTTGCGCGCACGCACGCCGGCATGAGCCAGCTCACTGCCAAGCTGGGCTTTGCCCGTCCCGCGACCCTGACCGATGAAGCGAATGGCTGGAGCTTCGGTGAAGACGGCCCCGCCCGCTGCCCGCAAGCGGCCATCGTGCTGCCTCAGATCGACATCGAGGCACTGGCACGTCGAGTGCCAGCCCTGGCCGAGCCCGGCAAACCCTTACGCTGAAGCCCAAGCGGGGCGTACAGCGCAGTCGCTGCCGAGTCTCCTGATCCACAGGGACTCCCCCGCATTCGCGGGGGTTGGCACGGCACTTTCGCACGCGGTAGAGGCCCGGACCTGCGACTTGCCAAGTAGAGCCCAGCCGGATCGCTACGATGCCTGGAGTTTCTGCCAGGCAACCGAATGAATCGCAAGTACACAACCTTGTTCTTGTCTCTGCTGCTGGCAGCCGCACCGCTGACCCACGCGGCAGCTGACACCAAAGCGGCGCGCTATTACGAAGATGCATTGAGCAGGTACGACAAGAAGGATGTCGCTGGCGCGATCATCCAGCTGAAGAACGCCCTGCAGATCGACAAGAACATGCTGCCCGTGCATGTATTGCTGGGTAAATCGCTGCTAACGACCAGCGAGGTGATCGGCGCTGAAGTGGCCTTCAATGAGGCTTTGCGGCTCGGCGTGAACCGTGCCGAAGTGGTCATTCCACTGGCGCGTGCGGTCATGGCCCAAGGCCGATTGCAGGATCTGCTCGACAAGCCGGTGTTCTCGCCAGCCGGGCTGCCTGCATCCACGCAGGCTCAGTTGCTACTTCTGCGCGCATCGGCTGCGGCCGATATCGGTGGTGCATCCGCGGCGATGAGGTCCATCGAAGAGGCACGTGCCATCGAGCCAGGCAGCCCCGATTCATGGCTGGCAGAGGTGCCTCTGCGCATCCGTGCTGGACAGTACCGAGAAGCAGAGGCCGCGGCCGATCGCGCCCTGCTGATCAATCCGACGTCGGCAGAGGCGATGTATCTGCGCGGCAGCATTGCCCACGTGCAGGGGAATGCTGCCAGAGCGCTGGCGACCTACGCCAAGGCGCTGAAGCTCGAGCCAACGCACACCGAAGCACTGGTGTCACGCGCTGGATTGCTGATGGACCAGCAGCGCGCCTCGGATGCCAGTGCGGACATCGCAGAGTTGCTGCGCTCGTCGCCCAACGACCCGCGCGGGTTCTACCTCAGCGCGCTGACGTCTGAACGTGCAGGCAATACGGCCGCCGCCAAGGCCGCGCTGAACAAGATCACCGCACTGCTCGACCCCGTGCCGATCGAAGCGCTGCGCTACCGGCCGCAGGCGCTGATGCTCGGGGGGCTGGCGCACTACGGCCTGAACCAACTCGAGAAAGCCAAGGCCTATCTTGAAGCGGTGCAGCGCGCGCAGCCCGGGAGCAGCGTCGCCAAGCTCCTGGCCCAGATCTACTTCCTCGACAAGAACACCGACCGCGCCATCGCTGCGCTCGAGCCCTACCTGAAGGCGCATCCCAACGATTCGCAAGCACTGTTGCTGCTGTCTTCGGCGCAGATGGCACAAGGTCGATACGGGCGCGCCAGCCAGTTGATGCAAGACGCACTGCGTGGCGAGGATCGCCCGGAGTTTCAAACCATGCTCGGCATGAGCCTGGTAGGCAGCGGCAAGTTCGCCGACGCCGTGAGTGCACTCGAGGCCGCCTTTCAGAAAGACCCTCGCCAACTTCAGGCCGGTGTCGCGCTGGCCAACCTTTACATCAAGGGCGGCCAGGCAGCGCGTAGCCTGAAGATCGCTGAAAGCCTGGCCAAACTGAACCCTGCCAACCCTGGCGTGCAGAACCTGCTCGGCCAGGCGCGCGCAGGGACTGGCGACCGCGCTGGCGCTCGACTGGCTTATGAGACGGCAATCAAGCTCGATGCCAGCTTCGCGCAACCGCAAGTGAACCTGGCTGAACTAGACATCGACAACAGGGCCTACGACGCAGCGGCAAACCGGCTGACGGCCTTGCTCGCAAAAGACGCGAAGAACATCGAGGCGATGGATGCCTTCGGCCGTCTCCATGAGCGGCGCGGCCAGCTTCCCGAGGCGCAGAGATGGCTGACGAAGGCGGTCGAGACCAGCGGCCCCAACAACGTGCAACCGGCCCTGAAGCTGGTCGAGTTTCAGCTCAGGAACAACCAACCCGCCGCGGCCAAGGAATCCACCAGATTCCTCACCGCCAAAGCGCCTGACGCACTGCCCGTCCTCTTCATGCTGGCGCGCGTCAATCTGGCCAACAACGAGATCGTCCCGGCGCGCGCCAACCTGAGCCGCGCAGCCACCCTTGCGAATCAAAATCCGACACTGCTGCTGAAGATCGCACTGCTGCAATCTGCGGCCAGGGATTTCCCAGGTGCTGCCTACAGCCTGAGCAAAGCCTTGATCGAGCGGCCCGACTTTCTGCCGGCTCAGGCATTACTCGCTGAAGTCGAGATGCGCCAGGGTGAACTCGACAAGGCAGACAAGCGGGCGCGCCAAATCATTTCCAACCACCCCAAGTCTGGCATCGGCTACGGTTTGCAAGGCGATTTGGCCAGTCTGCGTGGACAGTCCACCGCAGCGTTGGATGCCTATCGACGCGCTCATCAATTGGAGCAATCGACTTCCAGCCTGCTGCGCTTGTACGACACGCTGGCGCGCAGTGATCCTGCAGCGGCGCTGCAACTGGCCGACCAGTGGGTCAAGTCAAGGCCACAGGACACGGCGGTACGTCGTGCGCTGGCGGGTGCCTATGCGCGAGCGGGCAACCTGAAAGCCGCGCGAGCAAGCTACGAAGCTCTGTTGAAGGTAACCCCTGACGATGCCGAATCACTGAACAACTTGGCCAATGTGATGTTGCTCACGAAGGATCCCGGCGCATTGAAGTTTGCAGAGCAGGCTTTGACGCTGAACCCGACCTCGCCACACATCATCGGCACCGTTGGTTGGGCTGCTTTCAAGGCAGGGCAGGCAGACCGTGCTCTCCAGCTTTTGCGCGATGCCCGGCTGCGCGACCCGGCCAATAGAGATACCCGCTACTTTCTCGGCGCGGTGTTGGCGAGCACAGGCCGGTCGACCGAAGCTCGCGCCGAACTGGAAGCCGCACTTGGCGGCGATCAGCTTTTCGCGAATGCCAAGGATGCCCAGCAGCTTCTCAGCACCCTTAAGTGAGGGGTTCAACACAGTGTCGCAAATCTTTACACTTCGCGAGAATTTCGCCGTTGAATCCAGTTAAGTTATTGATTCATAAGAAATTTTTTACTTGGCCTACAAATTGCATTTTGTTAGCAGAGTCCGCGCACAAGCCGGCGGACAAATCATCGAAGAACAGGGGACACCATGAAACGACTCCGTACCAGCATGCTCTCGTTGGCGGTCGCATTGGGGGGTTTGACAGTTTCCAGCGGTGCGATGGCGCAGGCGACTTGGAATCTTTACAGCGGCTCAGGCAACGGCTGCTCGCAGAACGCCACCAATTCGGGCGACTACGGTAATTCCTGGAATTGCACGGGATCGTCTGGCGTCACCGCAACGGCATCGGCATGGTCTCAAGACCGCGGAACATCTGGGCAAGTTGACGGTGGCTTCCTGAGTGCGCCCGGCTCGGGCAGCTATTACGCCAGCGCCTACCTGTCGCCTCAGGGAAGTTCCGGTTTCGGTGCCGCCAGCCGAAGCGAAGGCATCGGCGCCACGGCGCCTAATCATGCATTCGACTCCGTAGCGCCAGGCACACAGGACCTGCTGCTTCTCAATTTCGGCTCCGCAAGCGTGATCCTCAACAGCATCGGCATCGGCTGGAATGGCACCAATGACTCGGATATCACCCTTCTCCGCTGGAGCGGCAGCACTGCGCCCGGACAGGTCACCACCAGTTCGCCCCGGACGACCGATGGCCAACAGAATCTGATCGCAACGGGCTGGACGCTGGTCAACAGTTATTCGAATTTGGTGGCGGATAGCTCGATGCCGTTTGGTGACACTGCTGTGAACACGGGAGCGACGCAGGCATCTAGCTGGTGGCTGATCAGCACATTCAATTCCGCGCTGAACGGCGGAACGTCCTGCAAGACACCGACCGGCACAACGACGTGCGATAACTCGAACGATGCCTTCAAACTGAACTTCATTTCCGCGACGGTCGTACCGCCGCCGCCGGGCAAGGTTCCAGAACCGGGCTCGCTCGCCTTGGCTGGTCTTGCGTTGGCTGGTCTGTTCGGTGTTCGCCGAAGCACGAAGACGCAAGTCTGAACTGACAAATCAGTGACCGTCTGCGACGACGGGTCATCAGCCAGTATTCATGAGGGGCATGCGGTCACGCTGCCCCTTTTTTCATGGCTGGTCTCACTGGCAGTGATGAATGTCCGCCGGCGTGAAACTTTCTTTATATCGAAATCGCATAGGCGTCGTCCGAAAATTTGGTTCTCCAATCTGAAGTGCATCGCTAAAGTGACCGATTGAGTTTTTGAGGCCCGGCTTGTCGCTGTGCCAGACCCCCAGGCTGTTGATGGACTCTTTGGCGATAGTGAGCGGCTTCGGAATCGGTGCGATCGTTGGCATGACGGGCGTAGGTGGGGGCTCATTGATGACGCCGCTTCTGCTGTCCGTCTTCAAGCTCAATCCGGCAGTCGCCATCGGTACAGACCTGTGGTTTGCTGCCATCACGAAGACAGCTGGCTCGGCGTCACATCACCAAGCAGGACATGTCGAGTGGCGCGTCGTCCGGTTGCTGCTGTCAGGCAGCATTCCGGCATCGCTGGCGACGATCGCGCTGATGCACCTGACGGGCCTGACCAAGGGTTGGGCCAGCGCGTTGACCTTTTCTCTTGGAATTGCCTTGCTGCTGACCGCCGTCACCGTCGCCTTCAAGCAGATATGGGTTCGCGTCGGTCGTTGGCTGGAACGATGGATACACGATCGCAATCGGCCAACGCTGACGGTGATTTGCGGCTTCGTCCTTGGTGTTCTGGTCTCGCTCACTTCGATAGGTGCTGGAGCCATCGGTGCCACATTGATCCTGCTGCTCTATCCCAAGCTGGCGTCGCACCGCATCGTGGGCACCGACATCGCCCACGCGGTGCCGCTCACCTTGGTGGCAGGCATCGGCCACGCCACACTGGGCAATGTGGCCTGGGCGCTGCTTGGATCGTTGCTGATCGGCTCGATCCCTGGCATCTGGATCGGCTCGCAATTGACCCGCAAGATGCCCGAGAAACTCGTGCGCACGCTGCTGTGCCTCTCACTGGTGACGGCGGGCCTCAAGGTCATTCACTGAACTTCATTTCCGACATCGAGACGGTTACCTCAAGATGTACACCTACACCGACTTTGACAAGCACTTCGTGCGGCAGCGCGCCGCGCAATACCGCGATCAACTCGATCGCCACCTAATGGGCCGGTTGCCCGATGACGAGTTCCGTGCGCTGCGGCTGCAAAACGGCTGGTATGTGCAACGCCACGCGCCGATGTTGCGGGTGGCAGTCCCCTATGGCGAACTGAGCTCGACACAGTTGCGAGGCCTCGCACGCATCGCCCGCGACTACGACCGCGGCTATGCCCACTTCACCACGCGCCAGAACCTGCAATACAACTGGATTCCACTGGACAAGAGCGCCGAGGTGATGGACCAGTTGGCAGCCGTCGACATGCACGGCATCCAGACCAGCGGCAACTGCATCCGCAACATCACCAGCGACTGCTTCGCCGGCATCGCGCCCGATGAATCGGTCGACCCGCGCCCCTACGGCGAAATCATGCGGCAGTGGAGCACGCTGCACCCCGAGTTCGCTTTCCTGCCGCGCAAGTTCAAGATCGCCGTCACTGGCGCCAGGGAAGACCGAGCGGCGATCGGTTGGCATGACATCGGCTTGCACCTGATCAAGAACGCTGCGGGCGAGGTCGGCTTCAAGGTGCTGGTGGGCGGCGGGATGGGCCGCACGCCCGTCATCGGCACGGTGTTCCGCGAGTTCCTGCCGTGGCAGCAGATCCTCGTGTTCATCGAAGCGGTGGTCCGCGTCTACAACCGCTATGGCCGCCGCGACAACATCTACAAGGCGCGCATCAAGATCCTGGTGAAAGCCGAAGGCCAGCGTTTTGTCGACGACGTGAACGCGGAGTTCAAGGACATTCTGGAGCGCGATGACGACGGCACGGCGCACATCATTCCGCAGTCGGAATTCGACCGCGTCAATGCCAGCTTCGTGATCCCAGCCGGCGTCGCCGCGCGCGCCTCGACTGGCATCCCGATGCCCACCGATCTGCCAGCCAGCTATGGCCGCTGGATCGAGCGAAATGTGCACGCCCACAAGCTGAGCGGCTACCGCGCCGTCACGCTGTCGTTGAAGCGCACCGGCCAGGCACCGGGCGACATCACCGACGCGCAGATGGAACTGGCCGCCGACCTCGCTGACCGCTATAGCCATGGCGAATTGCGCGTCTCGCACGACCAGAACCTCGTGCTGCCATGGGTGCTCGAAAGCGACCTGCCGGCACTGTGGGAAGCCGCGCGAAGCGCCAGCTTCGCAACGCCGAACATCGGTTTGCTGACCGACATGATCGCCTGCCCCGGCGGCGATTTCTGCGCGCTCGCCAACGCGCGCTCGATCCCGCTGGCCGCGGAGATCACCGAGCGGTATCAAGACCTCGACGAGCTCTGGGACATCGGCGACATCGACCTGCACATCAGCGGCTGCATCAACTCCTGCGGCCACCACCACAGCGGCCACATCGGCATCCTCGGCGTCGACAAGGACGGTGCCGAGTGGTACCAGATCACGCTCGGCGGCTCCGATGGCTCGGTGATCAGCGGCGGTCCGATCGCCGGCAAGGTGATTGGTCCATCGTTCGCCGCCGACGAGGCGGCCGACGCGGTGGAAGCAGTCATCGGCACCTACCTGTCGCAGCGCCAGGGCAGCGAGCGGTTCATCGACACCGTCAAGCGGATCGGCCTCGACCCGTTCAAGGCCGCGACCAACGCCGTGCGCCGCACCACAG
>CANHOE010000004.1 GCA_947462175.1 Burkholderiales bacterium
AGGCGGGGGTTGCGTCCCTGGGCGCAGGCAGTGCCTTTCGCTACATCGCCGAGGCCGGCATCAATGCCCGCGAGCACCACGAAGGCACTTTGACCGAGCACATCGATCGCAACACCTGGATCACGATGAGCGTGCAGCGCAGCGTCGACGAGGTTCAGTCGCGCCTGCAGGGCGGTCTGGCGATCCTGGCCACCGTCGGATCTACGGCGCCTTTCATTGGCTTGTTCGGCACTGTCTGGGGCATCTACCACGCGTTGACCGCGATCGGGGTTGCAGGCCAGGCAAGCATCGACAAGGTGGCCGGACCCGTGGGCGAAGCGCTGATCATGACGGCGATTGGCCTGGCGGTGGCGGTACCGGCGGTGCTGGGCTACAACGCGCTGGTGCGCCGCAACAAGGTCACGATGGACGCGGTGCGCGGCTTCGCTGCCGACCTCCACGGCATCCTGCTGGGCGCAAAGAACCTGCGCTGACACGCCGTTCAACTGGCACACAACCCGCTCATGGCCCTCCAACTGCGCTCAGGCAACGACGACGAAGACGTCATTTCCAGCATCAACACCACGCCGCTGGTGGATGTGATGCTGGTGCTCTTGATCATCTTTCTGATCACCATACCCGTGGTCACGCAGACGGTGCCGCTGTCCTTGCCCAAAGAGGTCAACCTGCCCCGCCAGACCAAGCCCGAGAACATCGAGATCTCGGTCGATCGCCAGGGCGTCGTTTACTGGAATGCGCAGCCGCTGGCCGACCACGCGGCGTTGGTCGAGCGTCTGAAGGCTGCGGCGGCACAGAGTCCGCAGCCGGAAATCCAGGTGCGCGGTGACATGAAGGCACGCTACGAGACGGTGGGCCGTGTGGTCCATGCCTGCCAGCGCGCCGGCATCGTCAAGGTCGGATTCGTCACCGAGCCACCGCCGAACTCCTGACGGCTGCTCGCATCGAAAGAACGAATCATGGCAATGCACATCGGCTCCGGCCGCAGCGACGAACCCGAAGTGATCATGGACATCAACACCACGCCGCTGATCGACGTGATGCTGGTGCTGATCATCATGCTGATCATCACGATCCCCGTACAGCTGCATGCCGTGAACCTGAACATGCCTCAGGCCAGCGCGCCGCCGCTGGTCAAGCCGGAGGTCATCACGCTCGACATCGAGGCCGGCGGCACGTTGCTGTGGAACGGCGAGACGCTGCCCGATCGGGCAGCGCTGGAGGCGAAACTAAAGGCGGCAGCGGCCCAACCCGATCAACCCGAACTGCACCTGAGGGCGAACCGGGCCGTTGAGTACGGCGTCGTCGCGATGGTGCTGGCAAGTGCACAGCGCCTCGGCGTGACCAAGCTGGGCATGGTCGGCAACGAGCAGTTCGGGCCCTGAAAATCCAAAGCCCCGGGCTCGCGCGATGCGAGTCGGGGGCTTTGGTGCTTGGCGGCGCCGGCCGTCAGCGTGGCATCACGAGAGCGCTTGCAACGCCCGCGTGGTGATCTCGTCGACGCTGCCCGTGCCACTGATCTTGCGGTACTTCGGCGCCACCGGGTCGCCCGAGGCAGACCAGTCCGAGTAGTAAGACACCAGCGGCCGCGTCTGCTTCTGATAGACGTCCAGGCGCTTCTTGACAGTTTCTTCCTTGTCGTCGTCGCGCTGGATCAAAGGTTCGCCAGTGACATCGTCAATGCCTGCGACCTTCGGTGGGTTGAACTTGATGTGGTACGTCCGTCCCGAGACCAGGTGTGCGCGGCGGCCGCTCATGCGCTCGATGATGGCTTCGTCGGGCACATCGATTTCGAGCACGATATCGAGGTTCACGCTGGCAGCCTTCATGGCATCTGCCTGCACGATGGTGCGGGGAAAGCCGTCGAACAGGAAGCCGTTCGCACAGTCGGGCTGGGCCAGGCGCTCCTTGACCAGGCCGATGATGATGTCGTCACCGACCAGACCGCCCGAGTCCATCACCTTCTTCGCGGCAATGCCCAGCGGCGTGCCGGCCTTGACCGCAGCGCGCAACATGTCACCTGTGGAAATCTGCGGAATGCCGAATTTCTTGCAGATGAAGGTGGCTTGGGTGCCTTTGCCTGCGCCGGGCGCGCCCAACAAAATCAATCTCATGCGTGTCCTTGTGGTCCGGTCGATGGTGTCGCGGTGCTCCGACAGACGTTCGAAGCCAGACTGCATAGTTTAAAACCGAACGGTGCGGTTGTCGGCAGGGTGTCTGCCTAGGTGCTGCTCACCAGAAGTTGCCGAACACGCGCCAGATCTTCGGGCGTGTCCACGCCGGTGGCTGCGGCGAAGGCGCTCCGGTACACCGCGATGCGCTCGCCATGCCACAGCACCCGGAGTTGTTCCAGTGATTCGATCTGTTCCAGCGGGCTGACGGCCAGCATCGGAAATCTCCGCAGGAAGCCGGCACGGTAGGCGTAGATGCCGATGTGGCGCAACGGCGCGATGCTGCCGATGGCCGGTGCGCCGAGCGAACTGCCATCGCGCCACCACGGGATCGGTGCCCGGGAAAAGTACAGCGCCCGGCCGGCCTGGTCGCACACCACCTTGACGACGTTGGGATTGCCGAGATCGCGAGGGTCGTCGATCTCGTGTGCGGCAGTGCCGGCGACGCACTCCGGATGCCCCGGCAACGTACTCGCGACGGCATCGATCAAGGCTGGCTCGATCAGTGGCTCATCGCCTTGCACGTTGACGACCACCGCGTCGCCATCGAGGCCGAGTTGCTCGCACGCTTCGGCCAGCCGGTCGCTGCCGTTGGCGTGATCGCGGCGGGTCAGGATCGCCTCGATCTGATGCGCCTGACAGGCGGCGACGATGACTGGATCGTCGGCTGCCACCACGATCTGTGTCGCCGACGACCGAGCCGCCTGCCGCGCCACCCTCACCACCATGGGCACCCCGCCGATGTCGGCCAGTGGTTTTCCGGGCAGGCGTGTTGACGCCATGCGCGCCGGGATCAGCACCGAAAAGCCCATCCGCTGCACGGGTTCAGGCAGCGTCTGGCGCCGAAGGCTTCGGGAAGACGGGTGGCGGCGGCGGCTCGTTGCCGATCGCGCGGGCCTCGCCTTCAAGCATCACCGGGATGCCGTCTCGCACGGGAAACGCCAGCCTATCGGCGTGACAGACCAGTTCCTGGCGTTCCTGGTGCGGGGGGCGCCAGTGGTCCAACGGCCCCTTGCACAGCGGGCAAACCAGCAGGTCAAGCAGTCGTGTCTCCATCGGAGGTCCTGGTCGTGAAACGGGGGGGCAGCAAGGCCAGCAAGGCCGCGTCGAAGGCTTTACTGGCGCTGAAGTCTAGCGGTGCGACCCAGATGCGGGTCGACGCGCCTTGCGCTGCCAGGCACTCGGGCCGCAGTTTCACAGCGTCCTTCTCGGTGACGACGACATCGGTCGCATCGGCTGGCCAGGGGAGGGTGGTGTAGTCGTGGTGATCGGGCAGTGGCAGTGGGGTGATGTCTAGGCCCGCGGCGCGCAGCATGCTGAAGAAGCGATCGGGCTGCGACACGCCAGCGGCTGCAAGCACGTGCGTTCGACTTGCGGACAGAGCCGCCAGGCATGGCATCGTCGCGGCCTGACCTGCCCACCAGTCAGCCAGCGCGACCAGACCCGCCAGCTGCCTGCGTGCCAGATGCCCGGGCCACGCGGTCGATGGCTGTGACGCGTTGTAGAGAACCACAGTGTTCGGCGGCACATGCGGTGTCAAGGGTTCTCTCAATGGACCCGCGGGCAGCATCCAGCCGTTGCCCGCACCCCGGTCGTCGAACACCACCACCTGTGCGACACGTGGCAGCCGCATGTGCTGAAGCCCGTCGTCGCTGACCAGCACGTCGATGTCGGGATGCGCCGCCAGTGCCATCCGTGCTGCCGCGACCCGATCGACCCCCACGAATACAGGTACGCCCAGGCGCAGACGCAGCAGCAGCGGCTCGTCGCCGGCCTCAGTGGCCGCCGTGGTCGGGTGCACCTCCATCACCACGCTGGCATCGCTGCGTCGGCCATGGCCGCGCGAAATGACGCCAGGCGTGTGTCCGCAGGCCTGAAGCCACCTGACCACGGCCATCACCGTGGGCGTCTTGCCTGCGCCGCCGGCGATCAGGTTGCCGACGACAACCACCGGAACCGGCAGCACCTGAGGCCGCAACAGCTGCATCCGGTACAGCGTCTGGCGCAGCGCTACCAGCATTGCAAACACCATCGACAGCGGCCACAGCGCGAGGGCTGTGACTCCTCGGCGCAGCCAGGCGCGTTGCAGCGCCGCTTCCATCACGCCCGGCCTTGACGGCTCAACGGCCCGCCTCGGGCGTGTTGCGTTGCGCCGCGAAGGTCAGGCGCGGCAGGCCGGCGCGCCGCGCGGCGTCCATCACATTGACCACCGATTGGTAGGCGGCGGTCGCGTCGGCGGACACGATGATCGGCGTGTCACCCGGGCCACCTGCGGCCTTGCCAAGCTCCATCGTCAGCAGTTCGACGCTGCGACCGTCTACCGCGCGTCCGTTGACGGCGTAGCGTCCATCGGCAGAGACGGCAACGATCACCTCACGATTGCGATCACGTGCCTTGTCGGCATCGGCAGAGGGCAGGTTGACCTGCAGTTCGGTGAACTTGGAGTACGTGGTCGACAGCATCAGGAAGATGAGCACCACCAGCAGTACGTCGATGAACGGGATCAGGTTGATCTCCGGCTCTTCCGGCCGCGCCTTGCGGAAGTTCATCGCCATGGTGGGTCAGCTCGCGATGCGCGGGACGGCGAAGCGCATCAGGTGCGGCGTCAGGCGGTCGCAGGCCTGCTCAAGGTCGAGCGTGTACGAATCGACCAGGCCTCGAAAGTGGCGGTAGGCAATCAGCGACGGAATCGCCACCATCAGCCCGAATGCGGTGTTGTAGAGCGCCACCGAAATGCCGTGCGCCAGCGCAGCGGGGTTGCCGCCACCGGTCGGTGCCTGCGAGCCGAAGATCTCGATCATGCCGATCACCGTGCCCAGCAACCCCAGCAGCGGTGCGGCTGATGCGATCGTACCCAGCGGGCTCAGGTACTTCTCGAGACGGTGTACTGCGGCGCGGCCCGACGATTCGAACACCTCGCGCAAGGCCTCTTCGGTAATGCGAGGCTCGGCAACGACCGCACGCACTCCGCTGGCGAGCACCTTGCCCAGTACCGAGTTGTCGGCCAGCCGGTTGACCACGTCAGCTGAGGGCAGGCTGGCACGGGTGACTGAAACCACTTCCTCCAGCAGACGTGGCGGTATGACCTTCGACGACCGAAGGCTCACGAGCCTTTCGAAGATCAAGGCCAGGGCTGCCACCGAGCAAAAAATCAAGGGCCAGATCGGCCATCCAGCGGCTTGTATGATCGAAATCACTTCGGTACTTTCCGCGCTCTGGCGTGAAACAACGGGGGCTTTCGCGGTGGATTATGGCCTCGCCGCAGAGGGTACATACCGGTCTCGCCAGGCCTTGTCCAACGAACCCTGCCGCATGCGGTGACGCCATCGCCGTTTGGCTGTCCCGCGGTCCCGCGTCAGTCCCATGATTTCCACTGAATCTGTTGATAACTTTGTGGATATCTGTTTGGGTAGATCCGGAAAACCTTGATCTCGCAGCGTTTCGCACACATTGCCCCATCTTTGAGCAGGCATAACTACATGCAAATCAACAGCTTGCGACTTTGTGAAGATCGTGTGACCGACGCCATGGACCGCCCAGCGCGGTGGGCTGCGGTTGTGGACTTCTCGACCCGCACCGACATTGGGTTCGCGCGTGGTTGAGCCACAAGACGCTGGCGTTTCGCGCGTTGTCTGGGGCGTGGCGGCGCTGATTCACGCCATCAGCGATACCTTGGCCGCGCGCTTCGCGGCCTGCACTGTGCGCGGCGAGCTGTCCGGCTACACACGGGCCGCCAGCGGGCATTGCTACTTCACCCTGAAAGACGCCAATGGCGATGCCGCAGCGATCCGTTGCGCGATGTTCAAGCGGGCGGCCGGTCTGCTGCAGTTCCTGCCGGCCGACGGGCAGCAGGTGCAGTTGCGCGGTCGCATCGCGGTCTATGAGCCGCGCGGCGAGTTGCAGTTCATTGTTGAGTCCATGCAGCGCAGCGGGGACGGGTCGCTGTACGAGCAGTTCCTTCGTCTCAAGCAAAGACTCGAGATAGAAGGCCTGTTCGACACCTCACGCAAGCGGCCCTTGCTGTCCCACCCTCGGCGGGTCGGCATCGTCACGTCGCTGGGTGGCGCGGTGCTGCACGATGTGGCCACCTCGCTCGCACGCCGCGCGCCGCAGGTCGAGCTGATCGTCTACCCGAGCCTGGTGCAAGGCAGCGAGGCGCCGGCGGCGCTGGTGGCAGCCATCGAGATGGCTGGCCGAAGGCGGGAGGTCGACACACTGCTGTTGTGCCGTGGCGGCGGTTCGATCGAGGACCTGTGGGCCTTCAACGACGAGCGTGTCGTGCGCGCCATTGGCGCATGTCCGATTCCCGTCGTCAGCGGTGTTGGGCATGAAACCGACACCACGCTGTCCGACTTCGCCGCCGACCTTCGTGCACCCACGCCAACGGCCGCTGCCGAATTGTGCGCGCCGTCCCTCGCAGACAGCCTGTTCGTGCTCGACGCCGCTGCCGCGGCGATGCGCAGGCGCGTCCGTCGTGCGCTCGACATCGAAGCGCAGCGGCTCGACACGTTGGCGATGCGGTCTTTGCGCCCCGTCGATGCGGTGCGGCGCCAAGCCCAGGCCCTGAACCTCTGGGCGCTGCGACTCGCTTCCGCCGCGCAGCGGCTGGTTTCGGCCCGCGTGCAGGGCTTGCAATTGTCTGGCGCGCGCTTTCAACGCGCTGGATTCACCTCGATTCAGGCGGCGGCGCAGCGTCTCGATCGCCTTGAGGCACGGCTGCAAGGGCTCGACCCGGCCGTGGTGTTGAAGCGCGGTTATGCATGGGTCAGTGACGACGGCGGCAGACCTTTGGTGTCCGCCTCGCAGTTGCGCATCGGCCAGTCGGTTCGCGCGGTTCTGAGCGATGGCGTGGCAGTGGCGCAAGTCACCGCAGTGACCAAAACCCCGAAGTGATCTGCATCCACCGCCGGCACGACGAACCACAGTGCCCGACAGGGATGTGACATGCATGCGCCATCGATCTCGGCGCCGCTGCCTACAATGAGTGAGCAAAATTTCGTTTTCTAATGGGACGAGTCTCCCAATGAAAGGACCACGATGGAACACACCCTGCCGGCCTTGCCGTATGCAATCGACGCCTTGGCGCCCCATCTGAGCAAGGAAACACTGGAGTACCACTACGGCAAGCACCACAACGCTTACGTGGTGAACCTGAACAACCTGCAAAAGGGAACCGAGTTCGAAAGCCTGAGCCTCGAAGACATCATCAAGAAGTCGTCGGGCGGCATCTACAACAACGCCGCACAGATCTGGAACCACACCTTCTTCTGGAACGGCATGAAGCCAGCGGGCGGTGGTGAACCCAAGGGCGCGCTGGCCGCTGCGATCAACGCGAAGTTCGGCAGCTACGCCGCTTTCAAGGAGGCCTTCGCCAAGAGCGCCGTCGGTAACTTCGGCTCCGGCTGGACTTGGCTGGTCAAGAAGGCCGATGGCTCGGTCGACATCGTCAACACCGGCGCGGCGGGCACGCCTCTGACCACCGGCGACAAGGCGTTGCTGACTGTGGACGTGTGGGAGCATGCCTACTACATCGACTACCGCAACCTGCGCCCGAAGTGGGTCGAGACCTTCCTGACGTCGCTGGTGAACTGGGATTTCGCGGAAGCGAATTTCGCCTGATCGAACTGTCTGAAAACGAAAACGCCGGTCGCTGACCGGCGTTTTCGTTGGCGAACAGTCAAAGCAGTGCGGCCATCTTCATGGCGTGAACGGTTTGCCCGTCAACTTGAACCCGGCGGTGATGCCGCGCTTCGCAAACCAGCCGTCGTTCATTTCGAGCACAAAGCGCACGGGTCTGCTGGAGCAGTGCGAATCGAGCGTGCTCGGCTTCATCCGCTCGGTATTGACGATGGTGCCGTTGTCGGCAATGAACGCCACGTCGAGCGGTAGCAGCGTGTTCTTCATCCAGAAGCATTGCTGACCAGGCTGGTCGAACACGAACAGCATGCCGTGGTTGGCTGGCATGGATTCGCGGAACATCAGACCGATCTCGCGTTGCTTCCCGGTGTTCGCCAGTTCGGCAGTGATGACGTGGATACCCGCGTTGAGCGTCACCGTGGGCAGGCTCTGTGCCGTGTTCTGCGCCCAGCCCGGCATGGCGAATGTGAGGCAGCACAGTCCCTGTATCCAAGCGCGCACAAAGCGCAGGTTTCCAACGTTCATGGCGTGCGGTCAGCGTGGCAGAGATGCATTATCGACGAGGGGTTTGAGGCTCCCAAACGCGCACAGTGCTGAACTAGAATTGTTTGGCTAAGTATCGGAATCCCGTCGAATTTTCAGCCTTTCACGAAGCGGAGCCCCCGTCCATGTATCAACATATCAAAGTGCCGGAGAACGGCGAAAAAATCACCGTCAACGCTGATTTTTCGCTGAACGTTCCCGACCAGCCGATCATTCCCTACATCGAAGGTGACGGCACCGGTTTCGACATCACTCCGGTGATGATCAAGGTGGTGGATGCGGCCGTGGCCAAGAGCTATGGCGGGAAGAAGAAGATCCACTGGATGGAGATTTACGCCGGAGAGAAGTCGACGCAGGTCTACGGCCCTGATGTGTGGCTGCCTGAAGAAACGCTGACGGTGCTCAAGGACTACGTGGTGTCCATCAAGGGCCCGCTGACGACACCGGTCGGCGGCGGCATCCGCTCGCTGAACGTGGCGCTGCGCCAGGAGCTCGACCTCTACGTCTGCTTACGCCCGATCCAGTATTTCACCGGCGTGCCATCGCCTGTGAAGGAGCCTGAGAAGACCAACATGGTCATCTTCCGAGAGAACTCGGAAGACATCTACGCCGGTATCGAATTCGAGGCAGAGAGCGAGAAGGCCAAGCGCCTGATCAAGATCCTGCAGGACGAGTTCGGCGTCAAGAAAATCCGCTTTCCTGAGACCTCCGGCATCGGCATCAAGCCGGTGTCCAGGCAGGGCACCGAGCGTCTCGTGCGCAAGGCGATCCAGTACGCCATTGACAACGACAAGCCGTCGGTCACGATCGTGCACAAGGGCAACATCATGAAGTACACCGAAGGTGGCTTCCGTGATTGGGCCTATGGGCTGGCGCAAAAGGAATTCGGCGCACAGCTTATCGATGGTGGCCCCTGGTGCAAGTTCAAGAACCCGAACACCGGGAAAGACATTGTCGTCAAGGACTCGATCGCTGACGCCTTCCTGCAGCAGATCCTGCTGCGCCCGGCCGAGTATTCGGTGATCGCGACGCTGAACCTGAACGGCGACTACGTTTCCGACGCGCTGGCGGCGCAGGTCGGCGGTATCGGCATTGCCCCGGGCGCGAACCTCAGCGACTCCATCGCGATGTTCGAAGCCACCCATGGCACGGCACCGAAGTACGCCGGCAAGGATTACGTGAACCCAGGCTCCGAAATCCTGTCTGCAGAAATGATGCTGCGCCACATGGGCTGGATCGAAGCGGCCGATCTGATCATCGCGTCGATGAAGCGCTCGATCCTGTCGAAGAAGGTGACTTACGACTTTGCCCGCCTGATGGAGGGTGCGACCCAGGTGTCGTGTTCCGGCTTCGGGCAGGTCATGATCGACCATATGTGATGGGGTCGCCAGGCATCGCCTGGTATCGCCACAACAACCCCAGAGTGTTGATTCACCTGGGGTTTTTTGTTGCCTGCTGTTCCCCAGGGCCTGCCGACTTTCAGTTCCTGAACGCCGCAGTCCTGCGGTGCCTGGCGCAGCGCACGCGCCTCGCCTGGGCTGCTGCTCATTGCGCATCAACGTTGAGAAAGATCAAAACGTCCGGGCTAGGGTAAATGAATCATGCAGCCACGGGAACACGTTAACCGGCGGTACGACGGATCCACCGCTGCATCGCATCATCTAGTCAGGAGAGCAACATGAAAGACACCCTCGTGTACGAAATCTTCGACCTTGACCCGACGGGTTCCACCTTCGGCAGTCTGTTGCACCCGTGGCGTTTGGGGCCCAACAATGGGGCTCCGCAGATTCACCTTGAGGTCAGTGAAACGGAAGGCCGCTATGTCCTCAAGGCCGACATTCCGGGCGCTCGCAAGGAAGACATAGACATCCTCATCGACGGCAACCAAGTGACGATCAGCGCCCAGGTGAAGCCGGAGAACGACGTGGTGACAGGCAACCGGGTGTTGCGCAGCGAACGGAAATACGGATCTGCCTGCCGCAAATTCGCGCTCGCTGAAAGCGTCTATGACGCCGAAGCCGAGGCCAGGTTTGAGAGCGGCGTCCTCAAGCTCATCCTGCCGAAAGGTCCCAGCGCCTCGGAGAGGCGCCTGACGGTCGCTTGATTTGGCAGTGCCCGGGGCAGCCACCCCGGGCGATCACTCCGCCGGACGGCGTACCATCTTCGGCAGGTTCTGCTCCACCTCGGAGATGATCTTCGGCAGGCCGCCAGCCTCAGACACGAAGTGACGTTCGGCATCTTCAGTGTGGGAGCGGATCGAATCCCACAGGTCCGAGCGCAGCAAGCGCAGCGGGTCTCCCGTGGGCTTTTCGAGTGCGCTCAGGCCGAATCGGTGATGGATGGCAACGCCGCTCAACACGAACTCCGCCAATTCGCGGCCATGAGTCTCAACCAGCGGGCGAAGCAACAAATGGTCGCCGTAAACGACGCCGCGCCGTGCCAGCTCGCCTTCGATGAACGTCTCGAAGTGCCGCACCAGCAGGTACTGACTCTCCCCCACAAGCTGCACAACGAGCGCCACGTCGCGGTCCGCTCGATCGATGATTTTGGAGGCGACTTCAGCGGCAGACGCCACCGCTTTCTTTGCCCCACCGCCGCTGGTCAGATCCGTCATTGCTTCTACTCACTGCTGAATTTTTTTCACCGCACAGTCAGGGACTGACAGGCGGACGCGGGCGAGCATAACCCAACCGATCGGCGCAACGCGTGCCCGAGGCATGACCTTGCGCTACTCGACGTTCTGCACCTGAACTTCGAGTGCAAAGCCAAGTGTTTGTCGTGCTTTCATATTTTGTTTGCCTGGCGCGAGGAACCCCACAGAAAACCCCACAGATCGAACATGCTGGGTCTCACAGAGTGTTCTTGTCGGCAGTGCATGCAGCTCCAGAACTGTAGCTTGTGATCGCCCGTTGCGGAGGGCTGTTCGTTGGTGGCGTAACGGCGGCCGACGTGGTGCTGGTGCCATGGCACGGAACAGCGACTAGTGTGCTACCGCTGTACCGCCGCGAGTGCGCGACAAGTTGCTTCGACCAGAGGCGGCCAGCGCACCCTTATCGCGGTGCAAGACTGGTATCGAAATTCGCCGAGTGGACAGGCCTTTCCACGCACTCAGGACCGATCAGCGAATCACGGCCGAATCGATCGAGACTCGGCCGCGCCGCAACGACGCCCAGCGCACCCAACAGCCCGGCGAGTGGGTCCAGGATGAACGCCACCATTTGCAGGATCAAAATGCGCTGCCGCAACCCTCAGCTGTACAACACCCCGGCCTTGCGCACGCAGGCCGTGCCGGCAGCAGCCCAGCTGCGGCGAGCCCCGGACTCGGCGGGCACCCCACCGATGAAGCGCGCATGGTTGTAGTACCGCACCGCCATTACCGATGACACCAGCGAGACGATCGGCAAGGCGATCATGGTCAATTCCATCGCGAGCCGGGGTGTGAAGTTCGACCAACTTGAAGCGCCGTGTCCGAAGGAGGCATGCAGAGACGGAGCCGCGAGCGTCAGCGTCCCCGTCAACCCTAGGACAGCGGTGGACGCGGTCATCGTGGCTGACATCAGGGAATAGCGCAGGGTCTGTACCGCGAGGATCTCCGACTCCGTCTCGGGCGAAACCGCTGCGAACCAGTCTTCGCGCAGCCTGGCGCGGGCCGTGCGGGCCAGACGCTCGGGCTGTCGGTGTTGAGCGAATGCCAACGCGACTTCGTAACCCAGCACGATGACCAAGGTTGCCGTGGCGATGCCCCATGTGATCACGGTCTCCATCATGTTCTCAAGGGGCCATGGCCGCGCGTTGCGTCCGAGGGTGATCTAGCCATTCGAACACCCCCCCACCATGCCGGCTACCATCGCCAAAAGGAAGACCAAGGCTGGTCAGCGAATCCAGTCAAGCGGATCCTCCACTAGCCCCGGCTTCTGTCCATTACCTTCTAAGAAGATGCGGTGCCAAATCGCAAACTGCATCACACCCCATACCTGCTCGCTGTATGCGCCAGTAAGGCGTTGGGCCTCGATGAGGTACTTGATCCCGTCGGTGTTGAACCAACCCTGGATCGCCCGGTTGCTGGTCAGCGCGTCGCCCAGACTCCGCAAGAACTCGTCGCTAAGTAGGCGCCGTATTGGCACATGAAAGCCCCGCTTGCTTTGCCTCAAGTGCTCTCCCGCAATGTATCGCTGACCCCACTGCCGGAGGAAGTACTTGCCGACGTTGCCTTTCACTTTCAAGTCGTCAGGCAATGAGAGCCCGAACTCGACGATCCGGTGATCCAGGTAGGGGACTCGAGCCTCCACACCAAACGCCATCAGGCTGCGATCCACCTTCACTAGCAGCTTGTCTGGTAACGCTGTAACCATCTCGTAGTGCTGCGATCGCTGGATATCACTCCAGGTGGTTGGGGTTCTGTTCCAGTCGTCGAGTTGCGCTTGACGAAAGCCATTTGACACCGTCTGCAGGCCGGGTGAATACAAGCGATTGCGCAAGTACCGCGGCCAGCGGTTGCGGGATCGGAAACCGCCGACGCCTGGTTTTGAAAAGTTAGAAAGCCAGCGCAGAAAGGGGGACTTGCGGGAGCGGGCATAGCCCGCAAAAGCTTCGTCCCCTCCCTCCCCAGTGAAGATCACCTTGAGAGATTGCCCCGCCTTCTCAGCCAGCAGCGAGGTGGGTATAACTGCGGGGTCGAGCATCAGCTCGTCAGTCGACCAGATGGCGTGGGGCACCCGAGAGAGCAGTTCTGCCGGCGTGATCTCGAGTGAAGTGTGGCGTGTGCCGAACTGACGAGCAATCTTCTCTGCAGCGTGGGACTCGTTGCGATCTCGATTAACCGAATAGCCGACCGAAAAGCTCTCGATCGGTCCATTCTGCATCTCCGTCAGCATGGCGCACAGAATGCTGGAATCGACTCCACCGGAGAGAAACAGTCCGAACGGAACGTCGGCGCGCAAGTGCTCCCGCATGACCTGTTCAAACAGCGCAGAAAACTCCTCCTGGGCTTGCAGCATTGTGATTTGCTGCGTCTGCAAGTGGCACATTGACCAGTAGCACTGTGAGTCGTATGTCAGGTCGTAGTCGATCGTGATCGCGTGCCCGGGTGGTACCCGCGATATCCCCACCAGAGCCGTTTGCTCACCGGACAGAAACTCATTCTCGAGAAATTGGACAATCCCATCCGCGCTGACTGAGGGCTTGGATGGCAAGAGCGCCAGCAGGGCCTTGATCTCGGAGCCGAATGCAATTCGGCTGCCGTCGCGGAACACGTAGAGCGGTTTGATGCCTAGCCGATCACGCGCAAGCACGACACGACGGTTGACGCGATCGTGGATCGCAAGTGCAAACATGCCATTAAGCCGGCGCAGGCCCTCAATGCCCTCCGCCGCGTAAACCTGCAGAACACACTCCGAATCTGAATTGGTCAGTGGGGTGATACCGGTCTTCTCGACGAACTCGTTGCGGAGCTCGATGTAGTTGTAGATCTCACCATTGACAACCGCCGAGAGTTCACCGCCACGTGTGACGATCGGTTGATGACCACCCGCCAAGTCGATGATCGACAAGCGCGTGTGCACGAATCCAACTGGACCGTCTAACGTGATCCCGAAGTCGTCAGGGCCACGATGCCGCAGCGCCGATGCGGCAGCCTGAAGGCCAACACGCAATGTCTCCGCCGATCCAGTCGAGGTGATAACACCAGCGATTCCGCACATTCATAGGTCCAATTCAGCGAATGTCGCTTGTTAATGAAGTGCTGATCAATAGGCCACTTCAGGCATGCGCCCTGCATGCCTGAAGTCATCTGAAACTACAGAACCTTCAGCCGCAGGCCGTGTTGGGCCGCATAGGGTGTGTGCAGGTCGACCAGCGCAGGCACGAAGCTCGAGAGATCCACCCGCACCTCGTGTGAAACCTACGAACGGCGCCTGGTTGCAGGCTCGACAAGCTGGTCCACCAGGTACCGCAGCTGGTCTGACTGCTCACCGATCAGTGGCGTGAGACGGACGGCAGCATCGCGCGACTGCAGCAGCAGCCTGCTCACCAGGCCCAGAATCGCGTTGAGGTGGTCTCGAATGTCGTGCCACGACTCGTGCAACTCACGCAGCACTTGCGCATCGAACAACGGCACATTGCCAGCTTCGCCAGCCTGGTCGTCAGCAGCCTTCATCGAAGTCCCCGCAGCACTCGTTGCAGACCGGCCTCGAAGGTCCGGGCCAGCCGGGCTACATCGACCGCGTGAGAGAACTCGGTCATCAAGGCCGACGGCATCGGCGTGGTCACTGTGGTCACGCCGCCTTGGTCATGCATCGCAATCCGGCACGGCAGCACATGCGCAAGGCTGGCGTCGAGCTGTAGCAACTGGGCTGCGAGGTGGGCATTGAACACTTCGTAGATGCGACATCGCAGGCCCGGTTCGATACCCTTGGCACGCAGCAGCGTGCCAAAGTCGTGCACATGCACGATCACCAGGTCGTTGGCGACGATGCTGCCCTCCAGGCGTGACGCGACGTCGGCGAACGAGGCGTCGCACACCACGGCCAGCGTTGACTCGCCTCGGATGTAGGCCTCGGCCTTGAGCAGCTCGATGGGGGCGGCTGTCGGTCCCGTTTTCATAGATGACTCCTTGTCTTCGACGCCGTTTCACGCGTCGATGCAATGGTCATCTGTCAAAGTTAGATCAAACTTAAGGGCGCGCAATCTATTCAGCAGCCATTGGCGGTCAGGGCCAGAACACCACCAGCCATGCGGCTGCGGCGAGACACAGGCTCACCATCACGGCGGCGCTGCCCATGTCCTTGGCCCGGCCCAGCAATGGGTGCAGGTCAGGTGAAACCGCGTCGGCCACCGTTTCGATTGCCGAGTTGATGAGCTCGACCAGCCAGACCTGCAGGACACTTGCCACCAAGAGCAGGCCCTGCCAGCGGTCTGGTGCCCACAGGATGGCGATCAAGATCAGAACCCCGCCCAACCCGACTTCCTGCCGAAATGCCGCCTCGAAGCGCCAAGCCGCTGCGACGCCACGGCCGGAGTAACCAAACGCGCGCCAGATGCGGCCAGGACCTCCGATGCTCTTCAGTTCTGAGGCCGCACCTGCGCTCGGCACAGCCTCGAGCTTGGGCACTGCTGACTTCACTTTTTGCGAGGGCATTCAAGTCCTTCAGACATTCCCGTACTGCGCCGCAACCTGCGTCGCGCAACATTCACCTTCGCCGATGCAGCGTCTCGCAGGACAGATGCCTGGGATCAGCTCCGGCCCAACCGTTCGAATGCGAGCACGCAGACCGCTAACCAAAGCAGTCCTGAAATTGAGCCCGCCACGACATCGCTCGCCCAATGGACCTGAAGGACCACCCTGCTGACTGCAACGGTGAACGCAACGGCGACTGCAAACAGCACCACCGGCAAATGCCAGCGACTGGGCATGGTGCGCACCATGATGTAGGCCAGCGCGCCGTAGGCCACGACTGCACCACTGGTGTGCCCGCTCGGAAAACTCCAACCCATTGCGAAGGACGGCACAGTGAGCTGATGAAGGACTTCAGCGTTCGGCCGCGCCCGTTCATACACGTTCTTCAACACCGTGTTGATGCTGCCGTTGCCGACAAGGGCGACGACCCAAAACGCTGCCAGTCCCCGCTGCCGAAGCACCACCAACGCCACGGCGACTAAAAGCCCCAAGGCCGTCAGCGTTGCGGGGTCGCCAAGATGCGTTGCGACACCGAACAGCTGAGTGGTCATCGGGGAGACACTTTCGCCCAACGCTTGTGCTAGCAACGCATCGAAACCTGCCATGGCTTCCTGAGCGCGAGAAGCCTCTGCCATCTCAAGGAAGATCAGCGCCGCAGCGCCAGCAACCGCGAGCGCAGCAACCCAGTGCGCCACCAAAGCTGGCTGTTGCGCACGCGAAGCTTTTGAGATCGCAAGACAGCGCTTGCGCAGTAGCCAGGCCGCTGACACAAACGTCAGCAGTAGCGCCATGCCAGACAGAAACGATGGCACTGCATGGGTTCCAATCAGGTCAGCCAGGCGCAGATCGAAAGTCATTGGCGGTCTTGAGGTGCGCTCATGGGCTTGCTGATGTCCGCCGCTTGAACGTCAGAACGCGCCGGAGACAGGCCGCCATGGCCGCGGCGACGATGATCTTCGACACCGGATCAAGCCAGTTGACAACTTGCTCATAACGGCTCTTCAGAAGGTAGCCGATACCCGCCAGCAAGCTGGTCCAAATCAGCGACCCCACTGCCGACCACAACAAGAACACCTGGATCGGCATTCGCGCGATTCCGGCGGGCGTCGAAATGACGCTGCGAAGCGCCGGTACCAGTCGGCCCAGCGCTACCGCAAGCGCCCCTCGCCGCTCGAACCATGCCTGTGCCGATGCCAGATCGCTCTGCGACACGGCCAACCATCGGCCATGGCGACCGGCCCATCGGTGCATGCGTTCTATTCCGACCGCCCGCCCGGCGAAGTACCACGGTATGGTTCCGGCCAGCGAACCGAAAGTACCGCAAAGCACCACCCAGAATGGATCCAGCTTGCCCCGAGCGCCAACGAACCCGGCAAACGGCATGATCAATTCCGACGGCAGAGGCGGAAAGATGTTCTCCAGAAACATCAAGGCCGCAACGGCGGGGTAACCGTATTGCTGGATGAGATCGATGATCCATTCAGCCACCGACTACCCAGCAACCGTCGGTGCGGACAGATCGGCTGCTGAGCGCTGAATGCCTATGCAGCACCGCGGGTTCCGTTGTCGCCGGTCAGCCGATGCTGAGCCCGCGTCATGTAGGCAATCAAGCCCAGGATCACTGCCAGAAACATCGCGCTGGTACCCACCGTACCAAGGCCAAGGCCACCATTGCCAGTTGGCTGTGACAGCAGGTCGCCAAACGACGCGCCGAACGGCCGCGTCAGGATGTAGGCCAGCCAGAAGGCAAGGATGGCGTTGAACTTGAATACGTAGAAGCAGAAGGTCACGACGGCGATGCCCGCGCCGAAGATGAGCGCGGAGTTGAAGTACCCGAGCTTCAGACTTTCGGCCACCAAGTCACCCGCCGCCGTGCCCAGCGCGAAGGTGAACAGGATCGCGGCCCAGTAGAACCACTCGCGCCGGGTCGTGACGATGGTGTGGATCGACAGCGTCTTCTCGCTGACGTACCAAAGTCCGAACGTCACCGCCAGCGCCGCGGCGAAGGTGGCCGTCGTTACCTGCAGCGGTACGCCGACGTTGTCGGTCAGGTTGTCAGTGATCAAGGTGCCCACGACGCTGATCAGAACCACTGAGACCCAGTAGACCCACGGCACGTAGCGATCCTTGCGAAACTGGCCGACCAGCGCTGCGAGCAGCAGTGCCCCCATCAGGATGGACGTGTTCGTCAGGCCGAGATTGAGGTTGGTGTTCAGGAAGTCGGCCGCGGTTTCACCGACGGTGGTGGCCATGATCTTGATCGCCCAGAAGAACAGCGTGACCTGCGGCACTTTGTTGAGCATGTGCCGAAGGGGGTCTTGAGCTGAGGTATCCATGAGGTGCTTTCGGGTCGATTGGGCAGACGCACCGACGATAGGTCTCATGCACTTAGGCGGCACTTAAGACGGGGCACCGTTGAGGGTTCAGTGGCGCTGTCTTGCCGCGCGCTGCGGAACGAGAAGGACGCAGACAAGGATGAAGCCGAACAACACCGCAGACGCCGTGTATCTGCTCCAGGCGAGTCCGCCGGCGCTGACAGGCTTGTCGAGATAGTCGCCGACGACGGCACCGAGCGGTCGCGTCAGGATGAACGCAGCCCAGAACAACAGGGTGCGTGAGAGGCTGGTCCAGAAATAGGCGGCCACCACCAGCGCGAGGATGCCGCTGAAGACCATGGCGCCACCGCTGTAGCCCAGACCGGCCGTGTCGGCAGTCCAGTCGCCCAGTGCCGTGCCCAGTGTTTGCGAGAGCATGATGGTGACCCAGTAGAAGCCTTCTGCCCTGGGTGAGGCCACGGTCTCGACGGCGACGGAACCCAGCGTGCGATGCCATGCGAACAGAGACAACATCAACAGCGTGAACAGCAGCGCCGAGCCACCCGAGTAGCCGATACCCATTGAACGGTCCGCAAAGTCCGCCAGCGTGGTGCCCACCGTGGTGGTTGCGATGATCGTTGCCCAGTACAGCAAGGGATGGAAGCGGGTGGCGCGGATCTGAGCCACCACAGCGACCAGGAACACAGCGGCAAAGATCGCTGTGCCGGCCAGGTAGCCCAGGTTCATCGACATTGACACCGCGTCACCCGCGGTTTCGCCCAGTGTGGTGGCCGCGATCTTCACCACCCAGAACATCAGGGTGATCTCGGGCACCTTGCTGAGCTGTGCAGCTGTTGAATCGTTCATGAAGCCGTCACTCTGAAGTCGAATTATTTGGAACGCCTGCTGCGCGCCAATCATGGGCGCAGTGAAAGGACAATGCCGTCACAGCCCAGCACACCCAGGCGGTCCACAATGAATGGCTGAGGTAGTGCGCGCCGCGCATCATCTGCACCCATCCCAGCGCCAGGCCCGCAGCCACGGTGAGGATCAGCCACAGCCTGGCCGCACGGGGCCTGCGCTCGCGCAGCGCGAACCACCCGGCCAGGAAAGCAAACGCGGTGGACGCATGGCCCGACGGAAAGCAACCGCCTGGGCCGCCATCTCGCTGGCCAAGAACCCAATGCGGCACGTACTTCGCCGCAGCACCGCCGAACTCCACCAGCGACCAGGGGCAACTGGTCCAGCTGGTTCGCTTGAGCAGTGGGATCAGCGATACGCACAGCAGCATCGTGGCCAGCCACCAGATGCGTTCACGCCTGGAGAGGTCACGAACGAAAGGCAGCGGCCACCACAGGCCCAGCACCAGAACCCCGAACACACCCCAGGCCAGCCCGCGCGCGCCGCCGTGAAGCACGCCGCCCGTCAGCCAGTGATCGCGCCATGCGAAGCCTTCAACGCTGCCGTACAAGCGTGTTAGTGGCAGATCCAGTCCACTGATGTCCCATGCCAGCAGCAATAAGAGTGCGGCGGCGACCCACAGCCCGTCCCGCCATGCCGTGTGCCGAGCGTCTGGCCCCACCCGCGTCAACTCCGCTACGGCAGCCATCAGCGCCGACACGCCGCAGAGATGTCGAGCTTGCGCTCGTAAACGCTGGTCTCCACCTGAAGCAAGCCAAGCACGGAGTGAAACAAATGATCGTGCGCCCAGGGCCGTGCAGTCTGTCCGGTAAGGCAGTTGCGGTCCAGACCGAAGCTGCTGGTGAATCCGTCCGACAGCCACCACACCATGGGCACTTTGGTCTGTTCTTCAGGCGCGATGGCGTAAGGCACCCCGTGCAGATACAGGCCGTTCTCGCCGAGGGACTCTCCATGGTCTGACACGTAGAGCAGCGCGGGGTCGAAGCGCGCCTGGCGCTCCTTCAGCAATGCGATCGTCCGGGCCAGGATGTGGTCGGTGTAGAGCAAGGCGTTGTCGTAGGCGTTGACGATCTCTTCACGGCTGCACCGGCGCAGCTCGCCGGTGTCGCAGGTGGGCGTGAAGCGACGAAACCTGTCGGGGTAGCGCTTGGAGTACGTCGGCCCGTGGTTGCCCAGCATGTGCAACACGACGACCAGGTCGCCTTGCGCGTCACGCGCCACGGTGTCCAGGCCTCGCAGCAAGGCGTCGTCCAGGCAGCGTCCCTCGGCGCAAAGTTCGGGCAGTTGCGCCGGATCGATCTGCTGCTGCGGCAAGCCCTCGCACACACCCTTGCAGCCAGACTGGTTGTCGCGCCACAGCACCTGGAAGCCGGCACGATTGAGCACATGCAACAGCGACTCGCTGCCGCGTATGCGGTCTTCGTCGTAGTCGCGCCGGCCGATGGCCGAGAACATGCACGGCAGCGAGGTCTCGGTGTTGGTGCCGCAGGCCGTCACGTCAGAGAAGTTCAAAACGTCCAGCGCCGCCAGCTCGGGCGTGGTCTGGCGGGCGTAGCCGTTCAAGCCCCAGTTGGCGGCACGTGCGGTCTCCCCCACCGCAATAACGAACAAGGCTGGTCGCGTTCGTGTCGCCCACGATGGCGCCCGTCGTGTGTCCGCGCCGACCACTTCCCGGGCTTTAGCGGCCTGGCGGGTGTCAGACACCAGCACGCGCGCACTGGAATACAGATAGTTCGCAGGCGTGACGAGATAGCGCAGCTCCTTCTGATTGCGCATCAGGGCCGAGAAGTCCTGGAACACCAGCAGCACCGAACCGATCAGCAGGCCGGTCGCACCGATCAGCGTGACGACCCGGACAGCGAGTGCACGCAACAGGGGCCGCTTGGCGACGCGCAGGCGCCACAGCACAAGCAGCGGCAACACGGCGTAGAACAACAGATGGGGCACCATGCCCAGACCGAACAGCTCGCTGGCCTCAGCCACATCGGTGCGCAACACGTTGCGCAGCATGCTGGGGTCCAGGTAGACCCCGAAGCGCTGCATGTAATAGGTCGCAAACGCCGTGGCGACGATCAGCACGCTGAGGACCGGCCGGGCGAACCAGCGGTGCAACACCAGCGACAGCAGCAGCAGATGCAAGGCCGTCAGCATCACCAGCATGGCTGCGCTGAAGACCCAGGTGGCGGGATCTATCCAGGATCGGCCGGCCAGCACACCGGTCAGGAATGCCGAATTGCAGGCGAAGCCGAAGAACAGGCTGGAGGCCACAGCGAGCACGTCGGTGCTGACGGTCGGGCGGAGTCGCCACCACGAGCCGCTGCGGGTTCCTAGTTCGAGCGCCAAACTTATCTGGCGCCGGCGTCCAACAATGCGGATGCTTGGTCAGGACAATCGGATGAATGCATTCGACTGGATGGTCAGCATGGCGACTTAACTCCGACTTAACGGCGACCCCTACCTCGACGAGGCCGCCGCCCGCTCAAGCCTTTCGAGCGCTGTCGCAGAGCCTCAGGTCAGCTGCGCGAAACCGACACTCACCTTCAAGCCACCGAGGCGCTCGGAGTGACCCAGCGTCAGCGTGGCACCATGCAGCTCCACGATCGACTTGACGATGGCCAGGCCCAAGCCACTGCCCACCACAGTCCCAGGTGCGTCCGAGCCCGCAATCCGGTAGAACCGGTCCAGAACCCGCTCACGGTCATTCTCGGCAATGCCCGGGCCGCTGTCCTCCACCACCAACATCAGCTTGGCACCCGCCAGGCGGACTTCCGCATCGACCGTTCCCCCTGCAGGGCTGTACTTGACCGCGTTGTCAAGCACGTTGCGAATGAGAATGCGCAGAGCCTCGGCATGGCCATGGATGAGTACTTCGTCCGCATGCACCAGGCCGAGGTCGATGCCACGCGCCTGCGCCAGTGGCGCGAGGTCTGCCACCCCCAAACGCACCAAGTCCGCCAGCAGGACGGGCCCGGCCCGCAACGCACCGGCCGTGCTTGGCTGGTGCCGGGCCAGCACCAGTAGCTGTTCAACGAGGCGGGTCGCACGGTCGATCCCGGCGGTCAGGCGGCCCACGGCCACGTCCCGGGCCGCGGCGTCAGCGGCTCGCTGCAATCCCAGGGCCTGCAGCTTCAGCGCCGCCAGTGGTGAACGCAGTTCATGCGCGGCATCGGCCACGAAACTCTGTTGCGCCTCGAAGGCCTGGCGCACACGCCCGAACAACAGGTTGAGTTCATGCACCAACGGCGCAATCTCGTCCGGCAGGCCACTTTCGTTGACCTCGTTCAGGTCGTCGGCCTGACGCCGGGCCAACTGATTCCGCACCCGGGCCACCGGCGCCAGGGAGGTGCCGACCAACCACCACACCAGCAGCATCAGCAACGGCGCCATCACCGCGATGGGCAGCACCGTGCGCAATGCCAGCGTGCCCGCCATCGCCTGGCGCGTTGCCATGTCTTGCGCCACCTGGATGATTTGTGACCGGGACTGCAACGAGAACACTCGCCACGTCGTTCCCTGGAACTTGACGTCTGAGAATCCTGGCAGTGCGCGATCTGGCAATGCCGAGCGAACGGACTGGAACACCCGCACGCCGTCGGCTGTCCAGACCTGCACCACGAAGTCGTGATCTTCCTCGTCATCCTCATCGTGGGTCGCAGACGGAGGGTCCGCGACCGGCAAGCCGGCACGCAGCGACTGCGCCATCTGCTGCATGTGGTAATCGAAGATCTCATCGGCCTCGGCGCGCGCGGTGCGGTAAGCGATGAAGGCCTGGAACAGCGCGGTCAGCGTGACAGCCACGAGCAGGAACCAAAGCAGTCGGGCCCGCAGCGAATGGGGTGTTCGCAGGCGGGGTGCGCGCAGGCGCATTGGCTTCATTCTTTCGGCACCATGTAGCCCACACCACGCACATTACGAATCAAGTCCGCGCCCAGCTTCTTGCGCAAACCGTGGATGTACACCTCGACCGCGTTGCTGCTGATCTCGTCCTTCCAGCCGTAGAGCTTTTCCTCGAGTTGCGTGCGCGAAAGCAGCAAGCCCGGACGCGCCAGCAAGGGCTCAAGAACAGCCCATTCGCGCGCCGATAGCACGACCGGCTGGCCAGCGACCAGGACCTCGCGCGTCACCGGGTTGATGCTCACGCCCCGGTGTTCATAGACAGTCTCGGCACGCCCCGCTGCCCGCCGCGTCAGCGCCCGAATGCGCGCGAGCAGTTCGTCCAGGTCATAAGGCTTGAGCACGTAGTCATCGGCGCCGGCGTCGAGGCCTTCGATGCGCTGCTGGACCGAATCACGTGCGGTGGCGATCAGCACCGGAATGCGTTCCTTGCGCGCGCGCAACGAACGCAGCACCTCCAGGCCGTCGCGCCGAGGCAGACCCAGGTCAAGCAGCACCAGATCGTAGGTCTGCGTGCGCAGCGCGGTGTCGGCCATTTCACCGTCCTTGACCCAATCGACCGCATAGCTCTCGGCGCTGAGCAGGTCTAGCACCGATTCGCCGATCATCAGATCGTCTTCAACCAGCAGAAGGCGCATGTCTTCTCCGTCACGGCCTGGGTGGGCGGGTAGGGCGTGGATTGGTTTCCAGGACCCCTGACGGCATTACGCCAGACCGGCGAACCGA
>CANHOE010000005.1 GCA_947462175.1 Burkholderiales bacterium
CCGTGCAAGGCAGCAAGCGCAACGCGGGCGAACTCCGGGGTGCCGGCGAACGCCAGCCTCATGCGCGAAGTGACCCCGCTTCAACGGTCGTCATCGCGCCAGTGTTTCAGCATCTTGGTCTTGATGCGAGTGCGCTTGAGCGGACTCAGGTAATCGACGAAAACCTTGCCCATCAGGTGATCCATCTCGTGCTGAACGCACTTGGCCAGCAGGCCCTCGGCATCGAACTCCATCGGCTCACCATCGCGGCCCAGCGCACGCACGCGAACCTGGGCGGCTCGCGAGACTTTGTCGTAGACGCTCGGCACCGACAGACAGCCTTCCTCATCGATCACCTGTTCCTGACTGATGAACAGCAACTCGGGATTGATCAGCACCAGCGGCTTGTTACGCGTATCCGACGTGTCGATGACCAGGACCCGCTCATGCACGTCGACCTGGCTGGCCGCGAGTCCGACACCATCGGCCTCATACATGGTCTCGATCATGTCGTCGACCAGGCGGCGGATGCGGTCATCGACCTGCGCCACCGGTCTGGCAACGGTGTGCAAACGGGGGTCAGGGTAACGAAGGATGGTGAGCTTCGGCATGGGGTGTGGCGGCCCGCTTTCGTTGCGACGGCAAGGGTTTGAAGGCAGAATCTTTGAGATCGATGAGGGATTTTCGCTGAATTCGCAGCCACTTTGGCCGATACGGAATAGTGAGTGTTGCGTATCCTTTTCTCGGCCCACCCATGACGCGTTGCCAGCCGCGACCCGTTAGGAGACTTCTTCCCATGACTCGACCCGTGATTTCTCTGCCTGCCCAAAGTCCACGCCTGGCAGCCCTCGGTTTGTGCATGTCGATCACGCTGGGGGGCGTTGCTCCAGCCAGCGCGGAGCCGAGTTTTCCGATTTCCGCTCAGCAGCGCGATACCGCGCAGAAGGTGGCCAGCGCTGGCGTCGCGCTGTCCGAATTGGCTCCCAACGCTCCCGAATCGCACACGGTGAAGTCCGGGGACACGCTCTGGGGCATTTCGGGCCTGTTCCTCAAGTCGCCTTGGCGGTGGCCTGAGTTGTGGGGCATGAACCTCGACCAGATTCGTAATCCTCATCTGATCTATCCAGGGCAAGTTGTGTACCTCGACACTTCGGATGGCCGCGCCCGCCTGCGGCTGGGGCAGGCGGTCGATGGGGGCATGGTGAAGCTGTCCCCACAGGTTCGCTCATCGACCCTGGCCAACACGGCCATCACGTCGATTCCGTTCAACCTGATCGAGCCCTTCCTGAACGAAGCCGTGATTCTTGACGTCAACACGCTGGACGAAGCTCCGCGCATCGTCGCTACGCGGGAGGGTCGGGTGCTGATGGCGCGCGGCGACACGGCGTATGTGCGCGGGAATCTGGGCAAGGACACCGTGTTCCGCATCTTCCGCCAGGCGAAGGCACTGCGCGACCCAACGACCAAGGAAATACTCGGCTATGAGGCGCCGTACGTGGGAACAGCCGAGTTCGTGCGGTCTGGCGACCGCAGCCGCGTCGACGAAAAAGAATCCTCGGCTCCGGTGCCAGACAGCTTCATCGTGACCAGCATCCGGCAGGATGCCAACGTCGGTGACCGGCTCGCTCCGGTGACGGCACGCGAGTACAGCAACTACATGCCGCACGCTCCTCAGGGCGAGTTGGTCGGCCAGATCGTCTCGGTTTACGGTGAAGCGGTCATGGCAGGACAGAACCAGATCGTCACCCTGAACCGCGGCAAGAGCGACGGCGTCGAGCGCGGCCACGTGCTGGCTTTATGGCAGGACGGCTCGGAGGTGATCGATCGCACTGGCTCCGCCCCAACTCGCCTGAAACTGCCCGACGAGCGCCATGGCATGCTGTTCGTGTTCCAGGTCTTCGAACGCATGTCCTACGCACTGATCCTGTCGGTGAAAGAACCTGTGAAGCCAGGCGACCGCTTCTCGCAGCCCTGAACGTTTGAGCAGGCACGGATCGGCGCGGCGTTGACGTGATGGATCACGACGAGCTGGCCGCTTGGCTGCGGCTGGTCGAAACGCCCAAGGTCGGTCGGGAGACTGCCCGCAAGTTGCTGGCCGCCTTCGGGTCACCGGAAGCGGCGCTGGCGGCCTCGTTCGACAGCCATTGCCGGGTGGTCAGTGAGTCAGCCGCATGCGCACTGATGGCGCCCCCGGCGGACTTCAACGCGCGGCTTGATCGCACGTTGGCCTGGCTCATTGACACATCGGGTCACGCGGGTCGAACCGTTATCTCGCTTGGCGATCCTCGCTACCCGCAGGGTCTGCTTGACACCGCTGACCCGCCTTTGCTGCTGTACGCGCAGGGACGTGTCGACCTGTTGCAAACCGATGCGATCGCCATCGTCGGCAGCCGCAACCCAACGCCGCAAGGCACATTGAATGCGCGGGATTTCGCCCGTGCCCTCGGCGAGGCAGGCTGGGTCGTGGTGTCGGGGCTCGCGCTCGGCGTAGATGGGGCTGCTCATGAAGGTGCCTTGGCGGCAGGGGCCGGAACGATCGCAGTGGTCGGCACCGGGCTCGACCGGGTGTACCCGAAGCGCCACCTCGATCTGGCACACCGCATCGCCCGCGACGGCTTGATGCTCAGCGAGTACGCTCTCGGCACACCAGCGCTGGCACCGCACTTTCCGCAGCGCAACCGGCTGATCGCCGGGATGAGCCGCGGTACGCTGGTGGTGGAGGCGGCCTTGCAATCGGGCTCACTGATCACCGCGCGAATGGCTCTGGAAGCTGGGCGTGAGGTGTTGGCCATACCCGGTTCGATCCACTCCCCCCAGTCGCGCGGCTGCCATGCCCTGATCAAGCAAGGGGCCAAGCTGGTCGAGTCGGCCGGTGACGTGCTCGATGAATTGCCCTCACAGTCGGCGGCGCGCCCACGTGCTGCAAGCGAAGTGCCTGATTCAGGGGCCGGCGATCCGCTGTTGGCTGCCATGGGCTACGAACTGATGTCGCTTGACACACTGGTTGCGCGCACCGGCTGGTCGGCGCACGCACTGAACATCCGGCTCCTCGACCTGGAGTTGAGCGGCCAGGTGGCGCGACTGCCCGGTCAGCTTTTCCAGCGTATTGCAACGACCTGAATGCCGCCCGACGAGCTCGATCGCTCGGGTATCATCGATTCATGTTCGATGTGCTTGTGTATTTGTACGAGAACTACTGGCGCCCGGATGCGTGTCCGGATCACGCCCAGTTGACTCGAAAGCTCTCGTCGGTCGGCTTCGAGTCCGACGAGATCAAGGAGGCCTTGTCGTGGCTCGACGGGCTGGCAACGGCGGCAGAGTCGTACGTTGGCGAACAAGGCGAGCGCAGCCTGCGCGTGTATTCACCAGCGGAACAAGAACACTTGGGCGAGGTTTCGATAGGCTTTGTCAGCTTCCTCGAATCTGCTGGCGTATTGCCGCCCCCGATGCGCGAGATGGTGATTGATCGTGCCAGCGCGATCCCCGGCGGCCCGCTCGACCTGGAAGACCTGAAGATCATCGTGTTGATGGTCTTCTGGAGCCTGGGCGAAGAGCCCGATGCACTGATCCTCGACGAACTGTTCGTCGACGAAGAGGACAGGCTGATTCACTGACCAGCTCCCTCACGCCCAAGCGCAACAAGCCGCCGAATGGCGGCTTGTTTCATCCGGGGATCAATTCAGCAGACGGCTCGGATCTACATCCAGCTTGGCGAGCGCGGTGCGTGTAGCCCGAACCGTCAGCGATTCGTCCTGCACCGGCACCAGCAAGCCGGCCTGAAGGAAGGCCGCGAGCCGCTGCTGCTGGAAGAGGATGCCGCGACCTTGCGGCGTCACGAACAATGTCAATTGCCGGCGCATGCCCTGCCACGCCAACTGCACCGACTCGTTGCGTTCACGGTAGTCCAGCATGTACCAGCCGCCAACCTGCAGCTCCCGCGCCCATGCCGCCATGGCCGGGGTCGGCATGGAGCCGCCGGCGTTGACGACCTCGAGCTCATTGCTTTCGTGGCCGGAGAGATCGAGAACCAGCGACTCATCGATCTCCATGTCGTCGGCGTCGGGCAGCAGCTCTTCCAGCGTCTCCAGGCGCGCCATCAGCTGCTCGAGGCGGTCTTTTGGAATCGACGCCGTGCGCGCGGTGAATGCCGCGGCCAGCGAGGTATTGAGGCGCTGGATGTGCTCGTCCTGTGCCCCGGCACCGACACCGGCGCCTTGCATGCCTTCGCGCAGGATCTTCAGCAACGGCGGCAAGCGGCGGATCACGTCGGCTCGTTCGTCACGCGACACCTTGGCACTCGCCGACCAGATCAAATCGGCTGCCGCGCGCTTCATTTCCTTGATCTCTTCGCCACCCAGACCGGATTTGACCGCGGTCATCGCCAGCACGTCGGCCCAGACCTGGAACAGGAATTCGCGCACCCCTTCGGGCACTGGCACCTCGTTGAGCATCTTGCGCAACTCGATCGTGTACTGGATGGCCAAGGTCTCGCGCTGCTCAACCTGCTGCGCCAGCGAGACACCTTTGCGCGATGCCTCGTTCTCGTTCTTGAAGTAGTGCTCGAGGAAGCGCTCGAATTCGGTCAGCACCGTCTGGAACACCCTGCGGCCCGTGTCCGGATAGGCTTCGACGACCTGTACCACGCGCTTGATCTCCTTCTCAACGGCACCTCCGGACACCCGGGTACTGTGCGCGTCGAAGCCCATCACGCAGGCGCCCATGCGATCGATCAGCCGACGCGCCGGGTGATCGGTGGTGGCGAAGAAATCAGGCTCGCCGACGGCCACCCGCAGCACCGGCATCTGCAGTCGCGCGAACCATACACGCACCGAGGCAGGAATGCGCTCCTCGGTGAGGATGCTCTGGAACAGCAAGGCCACCACTTCGATCGTCGCGCGCTCGCCGGGCGATGCAGCGGCCGCCTTCAAAGCCTGCTTGCGCTGGTGCAACTCCTCCAGCATGGCCGGCGTGCTGACCGGACCAGCGGCATAGCGTCCACCAGAGTCGGGCGTCAACCGCAGTGCAATGCCTTGCTGCGCACTTGTGATTGCCGCGTCCAGAGCGGGAGAGGCCTGGCCATGCACCGTGCGGGCGAACTCTGGCAGCTGACGACCGATCAGCCGGTTCAGACGGCCGAGCACCGCGTCGGCATGGTCGGATCCGCCACGAACGAGAGACCCCACCCGGCTCATCAGGCGGGTTTCCTGAGCAGGCCCATTCGGCAGGGGACTGTAGTGACTGGCACGCGGCTCAGCCAGGCTGCCACGAACCGTGGGATCACCTGCGTTATCGCGCGCCGCCGCGCCGCCCGAACCGGCGGAGGCCAGCGTGCCCGAGTGCGTGTTGACGAACGCTGCGTTGCGCGAACGGCGAATGAACGGGCGCAGATCGATCTCGGGCAGCACCCGCTGCTGGATCAGCATGCGGTTCGCCTCGTGATAAGCCTCTTCGTTGAAGTGCGCAAACTCCTCGTGCAGCACGCCCTGCAGCGTACGCCAGGTCTCGTGGCTCAGGCCTGCCGAGCGCCAGGAGTTGATCGCAATGCGAGCCAGCACGTGCGGGCGCAGGATGTCGTTGGCATCAAGTTCATCGCGGCCTTCGAGCAGCGTCATGCGCGAGCGCAGGTCGGTGAACTCCCAGGACGCGCGGTCCATCACTGCCAAGGCAAGGCGGGAACTGAGGATCTCGCCTTCGATGGTTTCGTTATCGACCAGGCTGAAGTTCTGTCGGTCGCCGAGCATCGGCAGATCGTTCGGTCGAGTCGCCGATACGACGCCGCTGCTCAGCGCGCCCCGAAGCATGGAGATCGTGCCTTGCAGCCAGAAGCCCGCAGCGTTCTTCAGGTCTTCGACCGCATCACGGCGACGCATCAGTGTGGCCGGATCAGCCACTTGCCCCAGCAGCAGACGCGCTCCCTGATCAACAGCCTGGACCACTCCCGGCATGCCGTTGAGCAACCCTTCGACGTACGCACGGCGGGCCTGGGTGGCCTGGGCCAGTGAGTGGGCCGTGGACGCCATGGGTTCGTGTGGGTTGCGCAGCGGGATTCGAAACGACTCTACACCACGGCCCCAGCGTTTGGATCGTCCGGGTCGAGCTCCTTGCCGGAAGCCTTGATCAGGTCTTCTCGCTTCACGCCCAGCCACATCGCAATGGCAGCAGCAACGAACACTGATGAATAGATGCCGAACAGGATGCCGATGGTCAGCGCGACGGCGAAGTAGTGGAGGGTCGGGCCGCCGAAGATCAGCATCGATACCACCATCATCAAGGTGCTGCCGTGGGTGATGATCGTGCGGCTGATGGTGCTGGTGATGGCGTGGTCGATCACCTGAGGCGTAGTCAGTTTGCGGTACTTGCGGAAGGACTCTCGGATACGGTCAAAGATCACCACCGATTCGTTGACCGAATAGCCGAGCACGGCCAGCACGGCCGCCAGCACCGACAGCGAGAACTCCCACTGGAAGAAGGCGAAGAACCCGACGATGATGATCACGTCGTGGAGGTTGGCGATGATGCCGGCGACCGAGAACTTCCATTCGAAGCGCACGGCCAGATACAACATGATGCCGGCGATCGTCACCGCCAGCGCGAGTGCACCGTCACGCGCCAGCTCTGACCCGACGGACGGTCCGACAAACTCGCTGCGCTGCAGCTTGACCTTCTCGGCGCCGACCTCGCCGCACACCGGTGCAGTGGTCTGGGCGCCTTTGTCGGAAGTAACCTGCTGGGTAGTGACCGTGGCACCTTCGGCCTGGCAAAGCGCACCAAAGACGCGTGACACCACCTCGGCCTGTTTCACGTCACCGCGCACCGGCAGGCGGATCAGCACATCTCGGGACGTACCGAAGTTCTGCACCTGCACCTCGCCAAACTTGAGCGATTCGACGGTGCTGCGCACGCGGTTGATATCGGCGGGCTGCGCATAGGCCACTTCGACCACGGTGCCACCGGTGAACTCGATCGAGAAATGCAGCCCCCGGGTCGCGATGAAGAACACTGCTGCGACAAAGGTCAGCGCCGAAATCACGTTCAGCACCAGCGCATGGCGCATGAAGGGGATGTCGCGTCGGATCCTGAAAAACTCCATGGTCAGCTCCTTTGTCAGCGCTTGGCGCCGACGTCAGCGGCGGGTTTCCATACCTGCCCGATGGACACGCCCTTGAGCTTCTTCTGCCGCCCGTACCAGAGGTTGACCAGCCCGCGCGAGAACACCACCGCGGAGAACATCGAGGTCAGGATGCCCAGGCAGTGCACAACCGCGAAGCCGCGCACCGGCCCGGACCCGAAGGCCAGCAGCGCCAGGCCCGCGATCAGCGTGGTGACGTTCGAATCGAGGATGGTGGCGAAGGCGCGCTCGTAGCCGTTGTGGATCGCCACCTGCGGCGAGGCGCCACTGCGCAGTTCCTCGCGCACCCGCTCGTTGATCAGCACATTGGCATCAATCGCCATGCCCAGCGTGAGTGCGATCGCTGCCATGCCCGGCAGTGTCAGGCTGGCCTGCAACATCGACAGCACCGACACCAGCAGCAGCAGGTTGAACGCCAGCGCCAGGGTCGAGATCATTCCAAACAGCATGTAGTACAGACACATGAACACCGCAATGGCCGTAAAGCCATACAACACGCTGTTGAACCCTTTCGAAATGTTGTCGGCCCCCAGGCTCGGACCGATCGTGCGCTCCTCGATGATCTCCATCGGCGCTGCCAGCGATCCGGACCGCAGCAGCAGCGAAGTGTCGGCGGCCTCGGCGGTGGTCATCCGCCCCGAGATCTGCACGCGACCACCACCGATCTCGGCACGGATCACCGGCGCGGTGACAACTTCGCCTTTGCCCTTCTCGAACAGCAGGATCGCCATGCGCTTGCCGATGTTCTCGCGTGTCACGTCCTTGAAGATGCGCGCGCCTTTCGCGTCCAGCGTGAGGTTGACAGTCGGTTCCTGCGTCTGCCCGTCAAAGCCGGCCTGTGCATCGGTCAGGTTCTCGCCCGTCAACACCACCTGTCGCTTGACGATGAGGGCGACGCCATTGCGCTCGGTGTAGCGCTCGGTACCGAACGGAACCGGGCCGGTGCCAGCGGCTGCAGCGGCCGCTTCGGTGCTTTCGTCGACCATGCGCACTTCCAGGGTGGCGGTGCGGCCGATGATGTCCTTGGCCTTGGCGGTGTCCTGCACACCGGGCAGCTGGACCACCACACGATCGATGCCCTGTTGCTGGATCACCGGTTCCGACACGCCGAGTTCATTGACCCGGTTGTGCAGCGTGGTGATGTTCTGCTTGACCGCAGCTTCCTGCACCAGCCGCGAGGCCGCTGGCTTCAACACGCCGACCAGCTTGATGTCGGCGCCGTCAGGCGTTTCAGTCCATTGAAGATCTCGCTGCTCGTCTTCCAGCAGACCGCGCGCCGCGGTGAATGTCTCGCGGTCGCGAAAGCGGACCGTCACTGAATCGCCCTCGCGCACGATCCCAGCATGGCGCAGGTTCTTGTCTCGAAGCAACTGGCGCACGTCGCCGGTCAGTGATTCGGCTTTCTTCGTCAAGGCCGACTTCATGTCGACCTGCATCAGGAAGTGAACACCGCCGCGCAGATCGAGCCCCAGCGACATCGGCAGCGCATGAACCGCAGTCAGCCAGTGCGGGGAGCGCGACAGAAGGTTCAAAGCGACGATATAGCTCGGATCCGCCGGGTCCGGGTTCAGTGCCTTGACGATGGTGTCCTTGGCCTTGATCTGCGTATCGGTGTCACCAAAGCGAGCCTTGACCGAATTGCCTTCGAACTGCACAAAGTCGGCTTTCAGGCCGGCCTGCGTCAACGCCTCGTCCACGCGGGTGGCGACGCTGCTGTCGATCTTCAAGGTGGCGCGACCACTGCTGACCTGCACCGCGGGGGCCTCGCCGAACAGGTTCGGCAGGGTGTAGATCAGGCCGATCAACAAGGCCACCAGCAGGATCGCGTACTTCCAGAGGGGATAGCGGTTCATGAGGCCTTTCTGGCGATCGATCGACTGCCGGCCTGCAAGCTGCCGGCGAAGTGATAGGGTGGGCGCATCGGCAACGCAGAAGCCCGCGTCACACGATTACTTGAACGTGCCCTTGGGCAGCACCTGCAACACCGATGTGCGCTGCACCTGGATCTCGACGCCGTTGGCGACTTCGACCGACAGGTAGGTTTCGCCCATCTTCGCGACCTTGCCGAGCATGCCGCCGCCGATGACGACCTCGTCGCCCTTGGCAAGCGCATCGATCATGGCCTTGTGCTCCTTCTGACGCTTCATCTGCGGACGAATCATCACGAAGTACAGCACCACGAACATCAGAACCAGGGGCAGCATGGACCCCAGACTGCCGAGCATGTCCGGACTCCCAGTGGCAGCCGGCGCGGCCTGAGCGAAAGCGTCTGAAATGAACACGTGAAATCCTCTGTTGGGGCGGCGGGGAACGCCTAAGGCAAAACCCCCGGATTGTACGGTGGCGACCCTGGGCGATCTGGCACGGCCTCAGGGGCCACCTGGGCTGGCATGGTCGCCAACCGACAGGCGATGCGCTGACGCGAGCTCATGGATTGGAGGTCAATGCCATCGCCTGCGCCAAGGCGACTGCAGCGCCTGTCAACGCGGGCTGGGGATCGATGATCAACGCGGTCGGAATGGCGGACATGTAGTCGCGATAGCGCCCCTTTGCCTCGAATCGCTCACGAAACGCCGAGGCGAAGAACAGGTCGGCCATCCGCGGCACGATGCCGCCGCCGATGTACACGCCACCGCGCGCGCCGAGGGTCAGCGCCACGTTGCCAGCGACCGTGCCCAGCATCGCGCAGAACACCGTGAGGGTTCGTTCGCAATCGGCATCGCGGCGGTCGACATCAATGCCCTGTTGCAGGATGGCTTCGGTACGCATCGCTACATCGATGGAGCGGCCGGACGCCGCCGCCACGGCGCGGTGCAAAAGCGGCAAGCCGACGCCAGAGAGCAGCCGCTCGGCCGACACATGCGCCAACTCCCGGCGAGCAGCCGCCAGCACAGCCACTTCGAAATCGTCACAGGCAGCCAGCGTGACATGCCCGCCCTCGCCTGGAATGGCCTGCCAACCTGAGGGCGTGTGGATCAGCCCGGCGACACCGAGACCGGTGCCGGGACCGACCACCGCCAGCGTGCCGCGTGGTGTCCGGGGCAACGCGAGGCCGGGCCCTGGCGCATCGGCGCGCAACCCCGCAGCAGTGAGATGAGGAAGTGCCAGCGCCAGCGCTTCGAAGTCATTCAGCAGGACCAGGCGCTCGAGCGCCAGTTCGCGCTGCAAGGCGTCTCGCGAGAAACGCCAGGGGTGATTGATGAACCGCACCTCGTCACCGTCCAGCGGCGCCGCCACGGCCAGGCAGGCGTGGCTCGGCCGGGTCAGCGACGCCGGCAATGCGGCGAGATAAGCGAGCGCCGCATCGCTCAGCTGCGCGTAGTCCTCGGTGCGCAGTCGCTGCACCTGCGTGACGGCCAGACCCGGCCCCTCGATCAGCCCGAAGCGGGCATGGGTGCCGCCGATGTCGGCCACCAGCCAAGGCAGCTGCTGTGCGTCGAAACGCGCGGACGAGGCGGGGGTCGGCGTCATGGCGATGAGATTGTCTCCTCCCCTCACATGGGTTGCCACCGCCCGGCAATGTTCTTCAACAGCTGATTCACCGCGGCCAGCTGGCGATTGCGAACAGATAGCAGGTTGTTCTCGCTGTTGAGCGCCGCCGCCTGCGCCACCACGACGTTGAGGTAACTCACCGTGCCAGCGCGATACTGTTCGAGCGTGATGTCGAGGTTGCTTTGCGCCGCTTGCAGGGCTTCACCTTGCCATTGCGTTTCCTGCTGGAGCTGCTGCGCGAGCACGAGGTTGTCCTCGACTTCCTGCAATGCGGTGAGCACGGTCTGGCGGTAAGCCGACGTGGCCTGATCGGCCGCTGCGGTGGCCTGCACACTGGCGAGTCGACGCTGGCCACCATCGAAGATCGCCTGGGTCAGCGTGGGGCCCAGCGACCAGAGCAGATTGGGTGCACTCAACAGGTTCGATAGCGAGGACCCGCGAAATCCTGCGCTGGCCGACAGTGTCAGCTCCGGAAAGAAGGCAGCGTCCGCCACCCCGATCTGGGCATAGGCGGCGGCGACCCGCTGCTGGGCGGCAGCGATGTCGGGGCGACGCTGCAGCAGCGATGCCGGCAACATCGGCGGCACCTCGGGTACGGACGGCAAGCTGGCGTTTGGTGACAGCACCAGTGATGAGGGCGGCTCACCCAAAAGCACCGCAATCGCGTGTTCGAGCTGCGCCCGCTGCGCCGTCAGGTCTGCCGACTGCGCCTGTGCCGACTTGAGTTGTGTCTGTGCCTGCAGCACGTCAGTGCGAGCGGCCACGCCGCCCTCGTAGCGCGCCTGTGTCAACGCAAGCGACTGCTGATATGCGGCCACGCTGCGAGCGAGCACCGAGAGCTGCGCGTCGGCGGTGCGAAGCGACAGGTAGGTCTGCACCAGCAGCCCCTGGGCTGACAGGCGCACCGCGGCCAATTCATCGGCGCTGGCCTGGAACGACGCCTGGGCTCCGGTGCTGGAGCCAGACAACCGCCCCCACAAATCGATTTCCCAACTGGCGGTGGCCGTCAGGTTCCGGCTGTTCACTGGCTTGGACGATCGGTCGCTCCGGTTGCCGTTCGGGCTCGGCGAATCACTGCGTGTCGCCCCGGCGCCCAACGAGAGCGCGGGCAGCAACGCACTGCGGCTCGCGTCGTACAGGGCCCGCGCACTGGCTACTGCAGACAGCGATGACTTCAGGTTCTCGTTGCCGATCACCAACTGGCGTTGCAGATCGTTGAGCAACGAATCGTTGAACAGCGTCCACCACTCGTCAGGCACGGGGGCCACAGCGGATGCGTGCTTCCAGTCCGCAGACGCCTTGTACTGCGCAGCAGCGGCCATCGGTGGCGGTGGGTCCACGCGTGTGGCTGCGCAGGCCGTCATCAGCACGGCGGCGGCCAGCAGCGTCAAGGTCAAATGGATGCGGTGCATCACGGGACTCTAGGCAGATGCCACTTGGAGAGTCGCCGCCCGCGCGGCACGTCGCGCGCGCCAGCGCCTGGCGCTCAGTCGGTCCATCAGCACAAACACCACCGGCGTGGTGTACAGCGTCAGCAACTGGCTCAGGATGAGCCCGCCGACGATCGCGATACCCAGCGGTTGGCGCAATTCAGCGCCGTCGCCGGAGCCAAGCGCCAGCGGAACGGCGCCGAAGATCGCGGCGACGGTCGTCATCAGGATCGGCCGCAGCCGCAGGTTGGCGGCACGGTAGATCGCCGCGCCGGCGCTGGACTGGCCTTCACGTTGCCGCACGATCGCAAAGTCGATCATCATGATCGCGTTCTTCTTGACGATGCCGATCAGCAAGATCACAGCGATCAACGCAATGATCGAAAAATCCGTCTTGAACAGCATCAGTGCCAGCAGCGCACCGACACCCGCGGACGGCAGCGTCGAGAGGATCGTGACCGGGTGGATCAGGCTCTCGTACAGCATGCCCAGCACCAGGTAGATCGCGACAACAGCTGCCAGGATCAGCACGGGTTGAGACGACAACGATTGCTGGAACGCATTGGCCGTGCCCTGGAAGCCACCGCGGACCGACACCGGCACGCCGAGTTCGGCCATCGCGTTGCCGATGGCGGCCGTCGCATCTGAGAGGGACACGCCCGGCGGAAGGTTGAAGCTGATCGTCGAGGCGGGTGAGCCACTCTGGTGATTGACGGAGAGCGGGGTGTTCGTGGTCTCGAGGCGGGCAATGGCCGACAGCGGCACCTGCGCCCCCGAACTGCTGGTGAGATAGAAGTGGTTCAGCGTCTCCGGGCCCTGCAGGTATGGGGGGGCCAGTTCCATGACCACGCGGTACTGGTTGAGCGCGTTGTAGATGACACCGACCTGACGCTGACCGAAGGCATTGTTCAGCGCGCTGTCCAGGTTGCTCACCGTGACGCCCAGTCGCGCAGCGGCGTCGCGGTCGATCACCAGCGAAGTCTGCAGACCCTTGTCCTGCTGATCTGTGTTGATGTCTGTCAACTCGGGCAGTTGCGAGAGCGCGTTGCGCACCCGCGGCTCCCAGGTGCGCAGGGTCTCCACATCGTCAGCCTGCAAGGTGTACTGGTACTGCGCGCTCGACTGGCGCCCCCCGATGCGGATGTCCTGCACCGGCGCAAAAAAGAGGTTGGCCCCGGGCTCGTGGCTGAGCTTCTCGCGCAGGCGGGCCACCACCACATCGGCGGACACCTTGCGTTCGGCGAGCGGCTTGAGGGTGATGTTGAAGCTCGCCGAGTTGGTCTGACCACCACCCGTCGAACCGGTGACGTGAGCAACCGCCGGGTCGGCCCGCACGATCGCCATGAATTTGTCGACTCGGGACTGCATGATCTGAAACGAACTGCCTTGATCGGCCTGAACGCCGCCGACGAGTGCGCCGGTGTCCTGCTGCGGGAAGAAAGTCTTGGGGATCGTGGTGTACAGGTGGACATTGAGCGCGACCACACCCGCGAGCGCCAGGATGGCCACCGGCTGGTGGCGCAGCGTCCAGATCAACGATCGCCGATAAGCGCGCAGCATGGTTTGGGTCACACGCGCCAGCAGCTTTCCGATGCGGCCAGGTGATCGCCGTTGGGCACGGGGTTGGAGCAGCCGTGCGGCCATCATGGGGGTGGTTGTCAGCGACACCAGCATCGACACCAGGATGGAGACCGACAGCACGACGGCGAACTCCCGGAACAGCCTGCCGACGATGCCACCCATCAGCAGCAACGGGATGAACACCGCGATCAGGCTCAGCGAGATGGACACCACCGTGAAGCCGATCTCTCGCGCACCCTTGAGCGCCGCTTCGCGAGGCGCCATGCCCTGCTCGATGTGGCGCGTGATGTTCTCCAGCACGACGATGGCATCGTCGACAACGAAGCCGGTGGCCACTGTCAGCGCCATGGCCGACAGGTTGTTCAGGCTAAAGCCGCACAGATACATCACACCGACGGTGCCCAGCAGTGACACCGGCACGGCCACCGCCGGGATCACGGTGGCACGCCAGCTGCGCAGGAACAGCAAGACCACCAGAATCACCAGCCCGATCGAGATCGCCATTGCCCGCTCGACCTCCACGATCGACGCCCGAATGGTCGGCGTTCGATCACTGATCACCTGGAGGTCGATCGCGCCGGGAATGGACGCCTGCATGCGCGGCAGGATGTCGCGCACCCGCTGCACCGTCTCGATGATGTTGGCGCCCGGCTCCTTCAGCACGAACAGCACCACAGCCGGCTTGCCATCGGCCAGGCCGTAGTTGCGCACGTCCTGCACCGAATCGACCACGCGCGCCACATCGCGCAACCGAACCGCAGCGCCGTCGCGGTAGGTCACCAGCACCGGCGCGTATTCGGCCGCGGTCAACGCCTGGTCGTTGGCGCCGATCTGCCAGTGGTGATCGCCGTCTTCCACCGAGCCCTTGGGCCGATTGGCGTTGGTGGCGGTGATCGCCAAGCGCACGTTCTCGAGCGAGATGCCCTTCGCGGCCAGCTTGTCCGGATCCAGCTCCACACGCACCGCCGGCAAGGCACCGCCGCCCACATTGACCTGGCCCACGCCCCGCACCTGCGACAGGCGCTGCGCCAGCACGGTGGAGGCCGCGTCGTACATCTGGCCACGCGTCAGGGTGTCGGAGGTGAGCGCGATGATCATGATCGGCGCAGCTGCTGGGTTCACCTTGCGATAGGTCGGGTTCCTCGGCATGCCCGTGGGCAGCAGCGTCCTCGCTGCGTTGATGGCCGCCTGAACGTCGCGGGCGGCGCCGTCGATGTCGCGGTCCAGGTCGAACTGCAAGGTGATGTTGGTCGAGCCCAGCGACGAGCGCGAGGTGATCTCATTGACGCCAGCGATGGTGCCGAGCGCGCGCTCCAGCGGTGTGGAGACGGTCGCCGCCATCGTGTCGGGACTCGCACCTGGCAAGGACGCACTGACCGAGATGGTCGGAAAGTCCACCTGCGGCAAGGGCGCGATCGGCAGCAGCTGGAAGCCGAGCAGGCCCGCCAACGCCATGCCGAAGGTGATGAGCATGGTGGCGACTGGCCGGTGGATGAAGGGGGCGGAGAGGTTCATGTGGCAGCGGCGCGGCCGGCTTGCCAGGCCTTGAATCGCTGGGCCTGGTGTGCAAATCCGAGGTAGATCACCGGCGTCGTGAACAGCGTGAGCAACTGGCTGACGATCAGCCCGCCGACCATCGTCACGCCCAGCGGATGGCGCAGCTCATGGCCGGCACCGGTGCCCAGCATCAGCGGCAACGCACCGAGCAGCGCGGCCATGGTCGTCATCAGGATCGGCCGGAAGCGCAGCAGGCAGGCCTTGTAGATGGCCTCACGCGGCGCCAGGCCCTCCTCGCGCTCGGCATAGAGCGCGAAGTCGATCATCATGATCGCGTTCTTCTTGACGATGCCGATCAGCAGCACGATGCCGATGATGCCGACCACGCCCAGCTCCTGACCTGCCACCAGCAGCGCCAGCAGGGCCCCGAGGCCCGCCGACGGCAGTGTGGAGAGGATGGTGATCGGGTGGATGTAGCTCTCGTACAGCACGCCGAGCACGATGTACATCGTGACCACCGCCGCCAGGATCAGCAGCAGCGTGCTGCTCAATGAGGCGCGGAATGCTTCCGCGGCGCCCTGGAAGCTGGTTTCCACGCTGAGCGGCAGGTCGAGGGTGGCTTCCTCCGCCTTGATCGCATCGACCGCGTCGCCGAGCGAGGCTCCGGGCGCGAGGTTGAACGACACCGTGGCTGATGGGAACTGTGCGACGTGGTTGATCGCCAGCGCTGCCGGCCGCTCCAGAACCTGCGCGACCGATGACATCGGGACTTGCACCTGCGTCGTGGTGCCATTGGCGGTGGTGGTGGTGCCCGGCACATACAGATCCGCGATGGCTGTCGGTCCGCGGCCGAGACCTGGCGCGGCCTCCAGCACCACCCGGTACTGGCTGGACTGGGTGTAGATGGTGGACACCAGGCGCTGACCAAACGCGTTGTACAGCGCCGTGTCGATGGCGGCGACGGTGACACCGAGCCGGCCTGCGGCTTCGCGGTCGATCTGCAGGTAGGCCTGCTGGCCCTGCTCCTGCAGATCGCTCGCCACGTCCACCAGCTCAGGCCGTTGGCGCAGGCGCTCGAGCAATTGGTTGGTGCTGGTCGCCAAGTCTTTCGCATCGGGGGAGCTGAGCAGGAACTGATACTGCGTCTTGGAGACCCGGTCCTCGATGGTCAGATCCTGCACCGGCTGCATGTACGCGGTGATCCCTGGCACACGGGAGGTCGCATCGGCCAGGCGGCGGATCACCTCGGAAGCCGAGGCCTCGCGTTGCGCGAACGGCTTCAGGGTGATCTGCATGCGCCCGGTGTTCAAGGTGGGATTGGCGCCGTCCACGCCGATGAATGACGCGAGATGGTCTACGTCCGGGTCTTTCAGGATCGCATCCGCCAGCGCCTGCTGGCGCGTCGCCATGGCGCCGAACGAGGTGGTCTGTGTCGCCTCGGTGATGACCTGGATCAGCCCGGTGTCCTGCACCGGAAAGAACCCCTTGGGCACGACCACGTAGAGCAGCCCGGTCAGCCCCAGCGTCAGTGCGAAGACACCGAGCGTGCTGCGCGGGCGGTCCAGTACCCAGGTCAGCGCACGGCCATAGGCGGCCACGAGTGCATCGAAGCGGCGTGCGAACCCGGCGCTGAATCGGCCGTGGATGCGCTCGCGCTCGGGGCGCAACAGCCGCGCACTCATCATCGGGGTGAGGGTCAGCGAGACCAAGGCAGAAATCAGGATCGCCACGGCCATCGTGATGGCGAATTCATGGAACAGGCGCCCGACCACATCGCCCATGAACAGCAGCGGAATCAGCACCGCCAGCAGCGACACCGTCAGCGAGATGATGGTGAAGCCGATTTGCTGACTGCCCTTCAGCGCGGCCTGCATCGGTGAGTCGCCTTGTTCGATGAAGCGCGCGATGTTCTCGATCATCACGATCGCATCGTCGACGACGAAGCCGGTGGAGATCACCAACGCCATCAGCGTCAGGTTGTTGATGGAGAACCCGGCGAGGTAGATGACACCGAAGGTCCCCATGAGGCTCAGGGGCACGGCCACGCTGGGGATCACCGTGGCACTGGCACTGCGCAGGAAGAGAAAGATCACCATCACCACCAGCGCGACCGCCAGCAGCAACTCGAACTCGGTATCGTCTACCGCCGCGCGGATGGTGGTGGTGCGATCGGCGATGACCTGCACATCGACCGACGCAGGCAGAGACGCCTGCAGCTTGGGCAGCAAGGCCCGGATGCGATCAACGGTTTCGATCACGTTGGCGCCCGGCTGGCGCTGCACGTTGAGGATCACGCCCGGTGTGCGGTCCGACCAGGCCGCCAGGCGCACGTTCTCGGCGTCGTCGACGACCTGCGCCACATCCTTCAGCCGCACCGGATTGCCGTTCTTCCAGGCAATGATCAGATCCTGGTATTCCGCAGCCGACTTGAGCTGGTCGTTGGCATCGATGGTCGAGGCCCGTTGGGAGCCGTCGAAACTGCCTTTGGCTTGGTTCACATTGGCTGCCGCGATCGCCGTGCGCACATCTTCGAGGGAGAGGCCAAGAGACGCCATTGCATGCGCATGACCCTGGATGCGCACGGCGGGCCGCTGGCCACCCGCGAGGCTGACCAGCCCGACACCTTCGATCTGCGAGAGCTTGGGCGCCAGCCGGTTTTCGGTCAGTTCGTGCAGCTTGATCAACGGCAGCGATGGCGAGGTCACCGCGATCGTCAGCACGGGCGCATCGGCCGGGTTGATCTTGCTGTAGATCGGCGGCATCGGCAGATCGCCGGGAAGCAGGTTGGCGCCGGCGTTGATCGCTGCCTGTACCTCCTGCTCGGCGACGTCGAGCGGCAGGCCCAGCGAGAAGCGCAGCGTGATGACCGAGGCACCGCCCGAACTGCTGCTGGTCATCTGGCTCAGCCCCGGCATCTGCCCGAACTGGCGCTCCAGCGGCGCGGTCACCGAGGTGGACATCACATCCGGGCTGGCCCCCGGGTACAGCGTGGTGACCTGGATCGTCGGGTAGTCCACCTCCGGCAGTGCCGCCAAGGGCATCAGCCGGTAGGCCAACAGCCCAGCCAGCAGGATCGCCAGCATCAGCAGCGAGGTGGCGACCGGGCGCTCGATGAAGACGCGTGACGGATTCATGGCTCGTCGCTCAGCGGCCCGGCGGGCTGTCGCGCTTCTCTTGATGCGCGCGCAGCCAGTCCCGTCGTTCCTCCGCACTCATGGTCTTGAGCTTCTCAGCCTGCTCAGGCGACAGCCGATCCATCTGGCGTGGACGCTCGCTGCCGCTGGCCACGTCCGCTGGAGCATCGGGTCCACGGTGATGGCGGTCGCCGCTTGCCGGCGCACGCACGCCCGCGCGCTGCTTCGGGTCAGCAGCAATCAACTCGACCTTGGCGCCTTCGCGCAAGCGGTCAGTGCCATCGACCACCACCTGCTCATCGGGCTGCAGCGCGCCGTCCACGGCCATCCAGCCCTCATCGACGGCGCCCGGCGTCACCACACGGGTGCTGACGGTGTTGTCGGCATTGACGATGTACACATAGAAGCCCTGCGCGCCGCGCAGCACAGCCGCCTGCGGCACGGCGATCACGTCACGGAGCACGTCGAGCTGCAAGACCACACTGACCGCCTGGTTGGGAAACAGGGCCTCATCGCGATTCGGAAACACAGCCTTGACCTTGATCGTGTCAGTGGCTGGATCGATGGCGTTGTCCACCGTTGCCACCCGGCCCACCTCCAGTTGCTGCTTGCCGCCCCGGTCCCAGGCCTCGACGTGAATGGATGCACCGGCCCGCAGGCGCGCCGTGATCAGCGGCACATGGGCGGCAGGTACGGCGAAGACCAGCGAAATGGGTTGGGTCTGGGTGATGCTGACGATGCCGTTGGCGTCATTCGGCTGGACCACATTGCCCAAGTCGACCTGCTTGAGACCCACACGCCCTGAAATCGGCGCAGTGACGCGGGTGTAGGACAGCTGCACGCGCGCGCTGTCGACCGCGCCCTGATCGGCCTTCACCGTGCCCTCGAGCTGCCGCACCAGCGCCTCCTGGGTATCGAGCTGTTGCTTGGGAATCGCATCCTTGGCCAACAGCCCGCGGTAGCGCGCCAGGTCGATACGTGCATTGTCCAGCTGGGCTTTGTCACGCGCCAATGCGCCTTCGGCCTGGCTCAACGCGGCCTGAAGTGCCCGGGCGTCGATCTGCGCCAGCGTTTGCCCTGCGCGGATCTGCTGCCCTTCCCTGAAATTCAAGCTCTGCAGAACCCCGCTGACCTGTGCATGCACGGTGGCGGTGTTCAACGCGCGGATGCTGCCAATGGCGTTGACGCTGACGCGGATGTCCTGCTGGCGAACGGACTTCGCCGACACCGGCTGAACCGCATTGACACCCGCGAAGCGCCGTCCGACTGTCCCGAGCGGGGGCTGTGCACGAGCAGATACCCGGGTGCTGTCGGCGACGGCTGCGTCGGCCACCTCAGCCTGCCACCACCAGATTGCACCGCCCCCCAGGATCAGCAGCCCGAGCAGCCAGGGCGTCGCTCGGCGCAACAGCCCTTGACCTGTCGATGACGCCAAATGCGGGGGTTGATGGCTGTCTTTTCTCTCCGTGCTGTTGTTCATTGAAAACCGATGGCGGTTGTGCGGCCGCGTATCTTCAGTCTAGGTCGAAGCGCAGATGGTTCCCGGGCAAGGAAGATCGGACGTCTGTAAAGGCTAAGGCGGCTGCTTTGGCGTTGCGCCGACATGCTGTGCTGAGAGTGTTGCTGCGGTGTTTCCGCTCCTTCGGCGGTGAACTGAAACGAAAACGAAGCGGCGAGCGGGCGAGTCGCTCTGGCAGCGCCATTCAAGTCGGCAAACACACAGCCGATACGCCATCGAAGCGCGCTTGATGCGCAGCCCGTATATGCCCCGCGATCTACCCCGTCGCGCAGGATGGGTATGGGCATTGCTGAAACATTCATCTACGCTCACTTGCCTTTGCGGTCACCTCCATGGGTGGCCGTCTCACCGCGGACGCTCACGATGAGCCGATTTTCCTCCACACCACCGAACGTTATCGCTCGTCGCAGTGTCACCCTGTCGGTGGGCATCGTGACAGGGCTGATGCTGATCGGCTTGAAGGGCAATAGCGCAGGTGCTGCACAGCCCACACTTCCTGCCGCAGATCTCATCGTTCAGATCCGCACGATCAGTGACGCCGAGTTGGCTGCAGATGCGGCAACAAGCGATGGCACGCACTCTGCGGCCCGGCCAAGCTTGAGCGTCAGCAACTCCGCCGACGAATCGGCCTCCGCGCGGACGCAGGAGATCCGCGTTCGCAACGGCGAATCTGCGTCAATGTCATGGTCGCAGACGCTGCCGATCCAGTGGCTGCAGGCGGCGGAACTTCGAGGTGCCGCTTCAGGGATAGGGGCGGGGGGCGGTGGATTCGTCAACGGCTTGATCTGGCTGCGCGCCGGTCAATCCTTGTTCGTGCAACCGCGCTGGCCTGGTGGGCGCCAACCGGTGCGGTTGGAGCTTCGACTCGAGACCGAACGCGTTGCGGAGCAGCGGGACCAAGATGTCCCGTCTTCCAGCCTGCGGACCTCGGCTTCGGCGCTTTTACTCACGATGGGTCTGTGGACCACCTTCTCTGCGACAGGCGCTGCACAACCGCCACTGGATGCTGCCACCTGGTCGACACAAGCGCTGCGCACGCGCGGCAGGCAACTGATGCAAGTGCGGGTGGTGCCCAACTGACACCGTCGAGTGGACGTTGAGCACCCGCCAGTTTCGCCGTAGTGCGGAGTGCAGCGATGGTGATGGGGTTGCCAAGTCGATTACGGCATCGCGACAGCGTTCCAGGGGCAACAACAAGAGTCGCCCGTCGGACACCCGGTTGCCTCTTTGCAGGCGATCCGGAATGGCTCATCCTGAAACGCACCAACGACGGCCCGCACGGCAACAGGGTTCACTCTAGTATTCATTTAGGCTGCAGACGAGGTACCTTCCGGCAGGAGCTTGTAGTCCTCACCGGGGTCGGTGGACTTGGTTCGAAATTGGAGTCGCGATGCACTTGGCTTTATCAGCGTCCCCGGTCAGCCGAATGCTCAAGCTGGGGCGGGCGCTCAGCGATTGGACCTTTTCTTCGATGTTCGAACGGCGCAATTCTGGGCCTTCGGCAGTGAACGATCGCTCTGCGGCGGGTGACGACGACGAGTGTCGTCGCTCGATGCGCACTGTGCTCGAGTCCCACATCATTCCGCGCTTAGTGAAGGCCCACCGGAGCGGTGAGGCTCGCGCCGCCAACGACACGGCCTCTCGGCTCCTCGGCGAAGAAGTCATCGCGTTTTCCCAGTTCTGCGCTGGCGGCAAGCGGGAGGAGGCGATCGCACTCATTGAGCGTCTGCGGTCCGAGGGGCTCGAACAGGAGGACATATTTGTCGAGCTGATCACACCAGCCGCGCGGTATCTCGGCGAGCAGTGGGAGGAAGATCAACTCGGTTTCGCAGAGGTAACCATCGGCCTCGTGCTGATGCATGAGGTCATCCATGGGATGGGGTACGAGTACCACGACGGGCCGCAACACGGCAGCGGTGTCAAGCGTGTGATGCTTGCATCGGCGCCCGGCTCTCAGCATGTTCTCGGGCTCTCGATTGTTTCCGAGTTCTTTAGAAAGGCTGGCTGGCAGGTGGTTCTCGAAGTGTCGCCCAGCCGCACCGAGCTTTGCCATGCTGTCCAGAACGAGTGGTTTGATCTGGTCGGTCTCTCGGTGGCACTCGATTCCCAACTCGATGCGCTCAGCGCCCTGGTGGACAGCTTGAAGTCGGCCTCGCGCAACCCGTCCACACCGGTGCTGCTGGGCGGGCCGGTGTTCACGATCGGCTCGCACCGGGCGGAAGCCTTTGGCGCAGAGGCCATTTGTGTCGATGCCAGAGAGTGCGTACCGTTGGCGGTATCGGTGATGGCACCCTGAAGCGCTGGGTCGCGGCCATCGTGCCGCCCATCAGGACAAAGCAAAACGCCAACCTGTCGGTTGGCGTTTTGCTGCGGCATTGCGCCGCGTAGACCTTTGGTTGCGGGGGCAGGATTTGAACCTACGACCTTTGGGTTATGAGCCCAACGAGCTACCAGACTGCTCCACCCCGCGACTGAGCCTATGACTATAACCGACTACCTCACGCTGCGGTGAGATTCGGCGAGTCAATGTGTTTGTTATTCGGTGCCTTCGGCGCCTTCGGTCGCGGCCGCTTCGGGGCGATCGACCAGCTCCACAAACGCCATCGGCGCGTTATCACCGACGCGGAAACCCATCTTCAGGATACGGGTGTAGCCGCCCGGACGCGCTTTGTAGCGCGGGCCCAGTTCATTGAACAGCTTGGTGACGATGTCGCGGTCGCGAGTGCGGTCGAAGGCCAGCCGGCGGTTGGCCAGCGTCGGCTCCTTGGCCAGCGTGATCAGCGGTTCGACGACGCGGCGCAGTTCCTTGGCCTTCGGCACGGTGGTCTTGATGGCCTCGTGCTGCAGCAGCGAATTGCACATGTTGCGCAACATCGCCAGACGGTGCGACGAAGTGCGGTTCAGTTTGCGAAGTCCGTGACGGTGACGCATGTTGAATGTCCTTTTTTGACTGACTTATGAGCCCCAGCCGGATCAGGTACTGGGGGTGGTGATCAAACGCGCGAGCCTCAGAGGCCGACGCATTTGTCATCCCCGATGGCGACCTTTAGATCGCCATGCGGGTTGGACAAGCGTTACCGCTTGTCCAGGCCCTGCGGCGGCCAGTTCTCGAGGCGACCGCCGAGGGTCAGG